>JAFGQV010000179.1 GCA_016935475.1 Methanosarcinaceae archaeon | reverse complement strand
TTTAGACCCGATCAGGACATCGATCACATAGTTCATCCCGAATCTCTGATCGAGATCATTCACACAGTTAAGCAGTTTTGTTGCAGCTTCCGTGCCGTCGAACTTCTCTTTCGGGTCAAGGCATACATCACATTTCCCGCAATTATGCTCATCATACTCCTCCCCGAAATAATTAAGCAGCACCTTCCTGCGGCACGCATTGCTATCACAGAAATTAACCATCTCCCGAAGCTGGAACAAAGCAATGTCCCGCTCCTCTTTCTTATTTTTCTGGTTGATGAAATACTCGATCTTATACCTGTCCCCCCGGCTGAAGAACAGCAGGCAGTCACACTCGAGCCCGTCCCGTCCGCCCCTGCCAGTCTCCTGATAATAACTTTCCAGGTTCTTCGGCAGGTCATAATGGATTACAAAACGCACGTTCGGTTTATCGATCCCCATCCCGAAAGCGATCGTTGCCACAATTATTTCGGCATCGTCCTTGATAAAAGCATCCTGATTCTTGCGCCGTTTTGCATCGGACAGTCCCGCATGATATGGCAGGGCATTGAATCCATCGCTTTTAAGCCTTGATGACAGGCTATCCACAGTGCTGCGGCTCTGGCAGTAAATAATCCCGCACTCACCACTGTGTTTTTTCAGGTACTGGATAACCTGGTTGTATGTATCCTTTTTTGGTCTTACCTGATAGAGAAGATTCCTGCGGTCAAAACTTGCGATGTATGAGTTATGATCCACCAGTTTCAAATGGGATATGATGTCCTTCTGCACTTTTGGAGTAGCTGTGGCTGTCAGTGCAATTCTCACAGTATCCGGGAATTTGGCTTTCAGCGTATTCAACCTGCGGTACTCGGGCCGGAAATCATGTCCCCATTCCGAGATGCAGTGCGCCTCATCAATGGCAAATAAATTGACGTTCGAATCCTTTAAAAGTGCCAGTGTACTTGACATCATAAGGCGTTCCGGTGCAACATAGAGTATCTTTATCCTGTTGTTCCGAAGATCGTCTTTTATTTCATTTGTTTCCCGGTAACCAAGCGTACTGTTAAGATAGGCAGCCTCTATCCCATTTGCTTTCAGGCTATCTACCTGGTCCTTCATGAGGGAGATGAGCGGAGAAACTACAACTGTCAGACCGTCCATAAGGAGTGCTGGAAGCTGGTAGCACAGCGATTTGCCACCGCCTGTGGGCATCAGCACGAAAGTATCCTTCCCGCTCATTACATCGTTGATGATATCTTTCTGAAGAGGGCGGAATTCAGTATAACCAAAGTATTTCTGGAGGGTCTTGTACATCCTGGCACCGGAATTGATAAGCGTTGTTCTAATTACGGATTTAGTTATGATGTGTCATTATATAAACTGCAGCCACGCGGGGTGAAAGTAATATGATTTCAAGCGACAGGTTGAAGCAGGCGAGCATTAATAAACCCGCATTACTTTATCTATATCACGGCCATATCACATCCTAAATCCATTTCACATAATACACGTAGGCGGAGTTCATTTTCATGGTAAAAGTTGAGAAATACATACCAAAAAGCATAGAGCGTATAAAAAAAGAGGTCGACGGCAGGACGATCATAGCACTTTCCGGTGGGGTTGACAGTTCGGTCTGTGCGGTACTTGCCCACCGTGCTATCGGTGATAAACTGATACCAATATACATTGACACAGGTCTTATGCGAAAAGGTGAGACCGAACGCATAAAAGAGATATTCGCAGATATGAACCTTCAGGTAGTTCATGCAAAGGACCGTTTTTTAGCAGCCCTCAAGGGACTCGAGGATCCGGAAGAGAAAAGAAAAGCTGTAGGAGAAGCATTCATTCGTGCCTTTGAAGAAGAAGCACGGGAACTTGAAGCAGAGTATCTTATACAGGGCACCATTTATCCTGACAGGATCGAATCCGAAGGCGGTATCAAATCGCACCATAATGTAGGTGGGCTGCCGTCTGTCATCGAGTTTAAGGGGATCGTCGAGCCAATAGACGACCTCTATAAGGACGAGGTGCGCGAGGTTGCACGGGCACTGGGATTGCCTGATGAGATATCCAACCGCATGCCATTCCCCGGTCCGGGGTTGTCTGTACGCATTATCGGCATGGTTACCGAAGAAAAGCTTGATGTGGTCCGCGAAGCAAACGCCATCGTTGAAGAGGAACTTCTGGAAACCTTCCACCCCTGGCAGACATTTGCCGCAGTGCTTGGCAAAGGCACAGGTGTCAAAGGTGACCTGCGGGTACACGGCTGGATCGTTGCGGTGCGTGCCGTGGGTTCAAGGGACGGGATGACTGCCGAATCCATGGAACTGCCATGGGAGGTCTTAAAGAAGATCGAATCAAGGATCACCAGCGAGATCCCGTCGGTTGTCAGGGTAGTGTATGACCTTTCACCAAAACCACCAGCAACGATCGAGTTCGAATAATGACACTGAACAATGCAGTACTGGAGATTAGAAATCACCAGCGTATCAAGCCATCGGCATCCGATGTGCCATCCGCAGTATGGACAGGTGTCGACCTTTTCAATGGTCGTGAGATCAATACACTAACGACCATCTTCAAAACTTCCGGCTGCTGGTGGGGACGCCTTGGTGGATGCACCATGTGCGGTTTTGTCTACGACAGTGCACAAACCCCTCCATCTGAGGCTGATCTTGAGGCGCAGCTTGATAGAGCCCTCACCAGAGCTGCCGGTTTTGACGAGTTCATGGTCAAGATATTCACATCCGGCAGTTTCCTTGATGAGCGTGAGATACAGCCTGATGTGAGGAAAAGCATACTGCGTTGTCTTGGTAACGATGAACGTATTCCCAAAGTACTTGTGGAAACACGTCCGGAATTTGTGAAGGACGATGTTATGGTCGATTGCATGGATGTTCTGGGTGACACTAAATTTGAGATCGCGATCGGACTTGAAACAAGTTCAGACCTTATCAGGAAGGATTCGATCAACAAGGGTTTTACATATCTGGATTTTGTCGATGCCGCAGAAACCGTAAAAAGGCACGGTGCAACCACAAAAGTGTATCTCCTGTTGAAACCTCCATTTTTGTCTGAAGGTGAGGCACTGGATGATATGGTCAGGTCCGTAGAGGTTGCCGCGCATTATTCCGATACTTTTTCTATAAATCTGTGCAACGTCCAGCGCGGTACCTTTGTCGAGTCATTGTGGCAGAAGGGTCAGTACCGTCCCCCATGGCTCTGGACTATCGTGGAAGTTCTTAAAAGGACAAAGAAGGCGCACCCGGATACAGTGATCATGTCTGATCCTGTTGGTGCAGGTTCAAAGCGTGGGCCGCATAACTGCAGGAAATGCAGTCATGAGGTTGCAGATGCCATACGAAAGTTCTCCATCACACAGGACGTGGGTGTGTTTGACAACCTTTCATGTGACTGCATCGAATTATGGGAAAAAGTGATCGAACTGGACGACTACACCTATGGTGCTGCCATTTTGGATTAAATGACAGCACGATCAGTTTTTCATTCATCTTTTTGATAGACCATCGTTCCAATTCCGGTATCGGTGAACAGCTCAAGTAATATCGAGTGTGAGACACTACCATCGATTATATGGATCCTCCCTACTCCACTGGTAACGGCCGAAGCTGCGCTTCGAATCTTCGGTATCATGCCTCCACTGATTATCCCTTCGTCTATTAATTGCTCAACGTCATCAAGTTCGACCCTGGATATGCGGCTTGATACGTCATTCTGGTTTTTCAAAAGACCAGGGACATCTGTCATCAGGATCAATTTTTTGGCATGCAGGGCTGCCGCAATGTCTCCGGCTACTGTGTCTGCATTGATGTTATATTCATTTCCATTCGCATCCATTGCGATCGGTGAGATCACAGGAATATATCCCTTCTCCGTGACGATATGTATAAGTTCTGGATTGATGATCTCGGTTTCTCCAACCCACCCGAGGTCAATTTCATGTTCAACGTCTTCTATCATGATGCGCTGGGCAGCCTTTTTCCTGGCGAGTATAGTCTTTCCGTCCTTTCCTGACAATCCCACGCCCTTGCCGCCATGCCGTCCGATAAGTGACACGATCCTGGTATTGATATTTCCGACCAGTACCATGCGTGCGATTTCAAGTGTCTCATCATCGGTAATTCGAAGTCCGCTGATAAACTCTGGTTTTTTGCCCATCCGTTCCATCTTTTCAGTGATCTCGGGACCGCCACCATGCACGATTATAGGGTGTATTCCCACAAAACGCAGCAATACGATGTCCTGGACAATATCGTCCATCATTTTTGGACTAACCATGGCATGACCGCCGATTTTGATCACCATGAGCGAGTCATAGAAATCCCTTATGTAAGGAAGAGCCTCTATCAGGATATTTTCTCTTTTAAGTGTCATTGTTCTATATTCGTAGATTTTAGTGTTTAAACTTTTGTATTCGAAGCGCTGGAATTAATGATGCCTGTGGATTCAACTCCTTAAATTAAGAGCAGTTAATTTGATGGTTAAAAAGTATCGATTAACAATGATCTTGATTTTACCTCTGGCTACACCAGAGGGATATGGTCAAGTTCAAAAAAAACGAATCAAAGATATATATTAGTATTTGACAGTAAAAAGGATGGACCCATTATGGGCCCATGCAACAAAAACAATTATATTTTTTCAAGTTTTTCAATGCCGACTTTTTTCACGAAGGGTTTACTGATCTTATCCGGCATCCATGCTGGTTTGTTCTTTGGTGCA
>JAFGQV010000178.1 GCA_016935475.1 Methanosarcinaceae archaeon | reverse complement strand
ATGTCATGTACCATCCGTTTGATCCGTTTACGCAGCAGCCCGGGCTGGATCCGTATGATCTTTGTCCGCCCTGCACCTTCATCGAACATCTCCCAGCCGGTGGTGGTGCTGATGGTCACCCTGCTGCTTGGTGAATAGGTGGCAGATACGATTGTCCGTTTCCTGTGCAGTTCAAGGTCTGTCGGGGTGGAGGCGATCACACAGTGGCAGAAATCCACATACAGTCCGCTGTCAAAAGCGATGGGGTTCGTGCTGCCGCTGTCGCATGAATAGGTTATATCGAAGGGGTCCTTAGCCTGTGACATCCGGTTGACATCCACTTTTCCGCGGTTCACTTTTCCCATGGACCTGAGCACCACTTTCCCGTCGTGCTTCAGTTCTTGCAGAAGGTCCAGAAGATCGGATGCCGTCTCAGTTTCGTTATCTCTGAGTGAAAAATCGATGCGTGATGCAAGGTTTGATATCGCTTTGATGTGCACCGGTTCAAGGGTCATGCGATATAGTTGGTTCAAAATGATGATATAGTTTTGGATTTTGGGGAGGTATGGTATTCACAGAAGGTTTACAAAATCCCCAGTTGATATTTCCGCATCCCGCAGTAATTTTCTGAGCAACCCCTTTCCCAGTACTTTATGATCTGGAATTGTGATTGGTTTTTTAGAATTATCAGATATATGCTTCATTCGAATATGACTGCCGGTCTGCCTCACCTGTACATACCCAAGTTTTTCGAATGCTTTGACTGCATCTTTGCCAGATATAACTGGCAATTTCATACATCTACCGCCACGGTATGAAAACTGAATTCCTGAATGTTTGCGATCTCAGATATTGTATCTTCGTCTTCTTCTTCAAGACACATCTCTATTACTTCGTGGATGTTTTTGAGTGCTTCATCGAGAGTTTCCCCCTGCGCATAACACCCTTTCAAAAGGGGACATTCAACTACAAAAAAACCATCTTCATCCTTTTCTACGAACACTGGTAGATGCATTTTCGAATGTGATCTCATTGTAATCATATTTAAAACACAAGATGACGATTTAAAGATATCGGATATATTTCAGGTGAACCTGTAAAACCTGGAATGGATGCATTCCCCGGTTTTTCAGATGCGGTAACAAAAAGGCGGAAGTTTTTCCGATTTCAGCGGTGAGAACAAAATGTAAGATACATAGTTCTGGCAAACGCACCTCTGGTATCATCAGAACCTTCAAACCAACTCAACAAGTATTATATACCCATGTCACATAAAAACCCCCAGAGGTCATCCCATAACAGAAGTTTCAGTAATCTTACCCGCATACAACGAAGCCAAACGTATACGTGAAACTGTGGCGATCACAGCACGCACCCTGCAGGAGATCACGCCATCCTTCGAGATAATCATTGCAGAGGACGGCAGCACCGATGGTACCGACAGCATAGCGGCTGAACTTGCAGGCACACATGAATACGTTAAACATCTTCATTCGGATGCACGGCAGGGGCGGGGCAGGGCGCTTAACAGGGCATTTAAGTTCGCGTCTGGCGACATCCTCTGCTACATCGATGTTGACCTTGCAACCGATATGAAGCACCTGAGGGAACTTATCGATGCCATACGGTATGAAGGCTACGATTTTTCCACCGGCTCCCGCATGATGCCCACAAGCGATGTCAAACGTCCCCTGAAAAGAGGGATTGCAAGCAAAGGCTTCAACTTCTTAACGCGAAACTTCCTGCGGTCAGGATTATACGATCACCAGTGCGGGTTCAAAGGATTCAAACGTGAATCACTTTTTGAGCTCATGGACTCTGTTGAAGATGAACACTGGTTCTGGGATACCGAAATTCTTGTGCGTGCCCAGCATGCCGGGTATAAGGTAAAAGAGTTTCCTGTCATCTGGCGTCACGGCGGTGCAACCAAGGTCGATCTTGTCAAAGACGTTATCGGCATGGGCTCACAGATACTTCGCCTCTGGTGGCAACTGCATGTTCTACCTGCCCTCGGTCGCAGGAAAAAAACCATTATAACATCGGTTCTTGCTATCATCCTTCTTGCCCTGATCTCCACGGTCCTTGGTGCGCAGGACATCATAGAAAGTGCAAAAACAGCATCCATTGGAACACTCATATTTGCAGCCTTCGTGTACCTATTTTCATGGCCGTTTCGGGGTGCCAGGTACCAGCAGATACTTTCAAGGCTCGGATATCCCCAGCCTCTCGGTTTCCTGACCGGAACGATCTTTATCAGCCAGTCAGCCAATGTCGTGTTGCCGGCACGTATTGGTGACATCACAAGAGCGTATATACTGAAACAGGGCAGGAACATGCCCCTCACAACCGGCTTTTCATCCGTGACCGTAGAAAGGGTGTTCGATATTGTTGCAATAACATCAATAGGGGCATTTTCAGCATCAATCGCAGCTACAGATATCCAGCTGGATTCATGGGTCACCAGCATGATATACCTCTCAACCGGTATAATTGTGCTTTTTTTCGCGGTACTTTTCGGACTATCACTTAGCAGGGACGGCTCTAAACGTATCAGGAGTATTGTATATCGTTTCAGCAGGTCAGGTGATTACACCGACAAGGTCGCGGATATTGCTTCACAGTTCGTGCACGAGATTGGAATCGTGTCAGTAAAACCAGGATCATTTGCAGTGGTGCTGGTCACATCCCTTTTGGTCTGGTTCGTGGACATCGCAACATGCTATACAGTCCTGAGTGCATTCCCTGCGGTGGACATATCCTCAGGTTCCATGCTTGCGCTTGTCTTTCTTGCAATTGCGATCGGTAATATAGCAAAGATGTTCCCGATCACACCCGGCGCGATCGGCACTTATGAAGCAACACTGACCACGGTGTTCGCTCTTGGCGGGATCGAGCCGGTTATTGGTTTCACTGCAGCCGTGATCGACCACATAATCAAAAATTCGGTCACACTTGTCGGAGGCGGGCTCGCACTGTCCAGTTTTGGGATGAAATGGGGCGACGTGCTCACCATTGAGAAACCAAATCCGATCGTTACTCAGGAAGAATACTAGAACTTAAGTGAGTATGATGACCCATCTTGCAGATGTATTCTTGTGGTGGCTTGCCATTGAAATTATCGGGATGATCACACTTCCAATAGCAGGGGTTGTAGCCGGGCGGCTTCCTGACAGGGGATATTCCGTATCAAAGATATTAGGGGTCGTACTGGTAACGTATCTTTCATGGATGCTCTCATACCTTCTCCCCTTCAGCAGGTTCACGGTCTTTATTGCGCTCCTGTTACTGGCCGGGATCTCAGCGGCAGTGCAAAAACACTACAAATTACCTGTGATCGATAAAAAAACAGTCCTCACAAATGAACTTGTATTCCTGGTCGCTTTCATCTTTTTCCTGATCGTGCGGTCTGCTACCCCTGCGATATACGGACAGGAGAAGTTCATGGATTTTGCGTTCTTGAACAGTATCCTGCATAGTACCGCATTTCCGCCACTCGACCCATGGTTTGCCGGGGAGGCACTTGATTTTTACTACTACTTGGGATATCTGGCAGTGGCGGTCATCACCAAGATCACAGGTGTCGTTCCATCTGTTGCTTTCAATCTCGCAGTAGCCCTTATCTTTGCACTCAGCATCAGCATCTCTTACGGGATGGGGTACAACCTGACCAGGAATATCAAATACAGTACTATTGCCGCTATTTTTATTGCGGTACTTGGGAACATCCAGGGTGCGATACAATTCGTATCCTCGTACATACTTCACCAGCCTTCAACAACTGCCTATTACTGGAGCAGTTCAAGGGTCATTCCGAACACGATAAACGAATTTCCATATTTCAGTTTTATTCATGGGGACCTGCATGCCCATATGATCGCAATCCCTCTCCAGCTGCTTGTGGTTGTACTGCTACTGAACCTGTACCTCTCGGAAAAGCGAGGGTTTGGTGTCTTTGAGAACGCGGTTGGATTTGTCGCATTTGCCCTGTGTCTTGGTTTCCTGATCCCTGCCAACACATGGGATTATCCCACCTACCTTGCCATCATGTTTACAGTACTCTTTGCAGTCCAGTACCGTGAACGTTCATCATGGGGTTCTGGCTGGGTGGCAGATATTGTAAAAACAGGCGTTTCGATCGTTGTGGCGAGTATTATACTGTACCTGCCGTTTTTTCTCTCATTTCATCCAGCCGGAGTATCTGGGATTGGGTTTGTGACTGCAACAATGCGAACGGACATTAAACCGTTTCTGATACTTTTCGGATTGTTCCTGTTCCTGCTGTATTCTCTGTTCCTTCAGGATATAAAAATTGACAACAAGCAAAAACCTGTGTATTTCTCAGGGATCATTGCTCTGCTCCTGCTGTCCTACCTGTTTTCATTCCCGCTCGCGATAATCCTTATTCCACTGTTCTTACTGGCGTTCTTCTCATATTTCAAAGAACGGTTTAACAGGACACCGTCCGGTTTTATTGCAATACTCTGTGCAGCAGGTGCCGGACTCTCCTTACTATGCGAGCTGGTGTTTATCAGGGATGCATACTACCCTCCCCTTGAGCGCATGAACACGGTCTTCAAGTTCTACTTGCAGATATGGATTATGTGGTCAATAGCTGCATTTTATGCATACTATCAGATCACCTCGCAAAAAAGTGGGATTTTGCGCAGTGATAACAGGTACAGGATTTGGGCAGGGATTGCAGTGGTACTGATCGTCCTGTGTGCAGTATTTCCGGTTGCAGCGACCATAACAAAAACCGGGGGTTTCGAAGCAGACCTTTCGCTCGATGGCATGGATCACATGAAGAGCAGGAACATCGGGGATTATTACGCCATACAGTGGCTGTGGAATATCAGTGGCTCACCTGTGGTCCTTGAAGCACCAGGCAAGAGTTATTCGTTCGGATCGCGCGTCTCCACGAACACCGGGCTTCCAACTGTCATCGGCTGGACAAACCATGAACTGGTATGGCGCGGAGATTTCGTGATCGTTGAGGAGCGCCGCAGGGATGTGGAAACCATTTACGAGACCTCTGACATGGAAAAGGCCATGCAGCTTCTTGAAAAATACAATATCAGCTATGTATATGTAGGTGATCTGGAACGGGAATTATACAGTTCAAGAGGGCTTGATAAATTCGAGGACAAGAACTTTTTTGAACCGGTGTACGTGGATTCAGTGAGCATCTACAATGTATCAAAAGCCCAAAAGCCTATTAATTGATTGGTCCTATATATTTACTGAGTTAAATGGATGATGAAAACGCTATCGAAGTCTTTGGGCTGTACACCTTGCCAGAGAGCGTGTTTGATGAAGTACATACAGTCATGTCGGAAGATGTGTCCGAACTAACCACTCTTTTTAAGGTGCTTGCAGACCCGCTCAGGCTGCACATATTAAAAGTACTTGAAGTCCATGAACTCTGTGTGTGTGTTCTCATCACAATGACGGATTATAAATACTCTGCACTTTCGTATCACCTGAAAATGTTAAAGGATGCAAATCTCGTTGGCTCAAGGCGTGATAAGAACTTCCAGATGTATTTTTTAACGGATTTCGGACGCTTGCTCCTTCGATCGATCAAAAAAGAATTCCAGTCTTAAATTTTCTCTGCTGGTGGCGCAGTGTTCAGTTTCACATATTTTACGCCTTTTAAGGACATAAGACCCTCTGCAACAGCCTTTACATCTTCACCTTCTCCATCCAGTATGATAACTTCAAGACAGTTGTCATGGTCAAGGTGTATGTGAATGGATGATTTTATTATGCTGCTGTACTCATGCTGGATATCTGTAAGTGCATTTGAAAGCCCGCGTTTTGTATGGTCGTATATGAGTGTGATCGTACCCACACGTTTGCCTTTGACATCGCTCATCCATTCATAATATGTTATGTAACTCCTGATTGCATCCCT
>JAFGQV010000177.1 GCA_016935475.1 Methanosarcinaceae archaeon | reverse complement strand
ATTGAACCTGATCTCAGCCACCTGTTCGAGTTTCCAAAAGAGTTTACAGAGAACATAGACAAATCCAGTAATGTTATGGTTTATAATGCATATTTTCATCCGGATTATCCAGACCTTTATTCAAGGCTTGCTGAAAAAGGAATCGATCTTTCCATTATCTTTACAAAATCTGTATTTGAGAGAATGAAAAATGATTATGCAGAAAATTTTAAGAGATCAATTGACTTTGAAAATGTCGACCTGTTCGTCTCAAACAACCCCACTGGTCTGGCAACACTTGTGACCACAGATCGTTTTCTGTTCATTTCTTTATTTACTGATACAGGACAATACGATCATAGGACTATCATGAGCTTTGACAACAATGCTCTCCAATGGGGTCGGGATCTATTCAATTATTACGTAAATGAATCGGAAAAAGTTACTGAATTGAAAATTTAAAAAAATGTTTAGATTTGTGATATTAATGAAATGTGTTCCAAAACCCGGAAGTTAATTGAAAAGCATTAAAAGAAACATTATAGTCAGTTAAGAGATCAAAAGCAAAATACCGAAACTGGGGATGATCTGTATTTTGTCTAAAAACCTGAGTTTGACCGTTTTGTTTTTAATCACTGAACATCTACTTTTTTTGTATTCACAAGAATCCTGGTATTTCTGTTTTATCTTCGCCAATTGACAGTTCTTTCATCTTTGCAAGTTATGAGGTTAATCGGAATTTTCTTTCATTAAGTTTTACTTTAAATACACGCTTATTAGAATTACAATACATTTGTAATATTACAACATTATTGTAATAGTATTAACTGAGATCAACATTTGTTCGATGATAATAGATTCAAAATAAGTAACCACATTTTCTGGAGTTTATGATATAATGTTGTTTATCCATAAAACTGATTGACAAAAGGTGCTGTCAAAAAAGTTGTTGTTATATGTATTAGAACTAATCTGCCCATAGATAATAGTTCTGTTGCAGTTGTTTTAATCATCTAATGATACCTGCCCATATCTGAATATAGCATCAAAAATTTTGGTAGACACGGTGTCACTTATTCCGTTAATTCATAATATTTGGGGGTCGAGGAACAGGACAATCCTGTAATCTGGATCAGAATGATCACGAAACGGAATTTACGATATAATTAGGGAGTGAAAGGAAATGTCGTTCAATAACAGCATAGAGACCAACTGGAAGCGTGAATGCCTGGGTTCCTAGGAAATAGTTAGGATAAGATCTTTCAGTTCGGAGAGCCGAAAGCATGAAAAAAAGATCAATGGATTCAATGATAGAAGAAACTGGTTTATGGGTATCAAGAAATGGATACCTTCATGTGATCAAAAACTGCGAAGCATCGCAGAAACATATACGAATTACTATGGGCTGTGGAGAGACGATCGTAGTGTTGAACTCCAGGTCCAGCCGGGCTGCAAGATCCCTTCGCAACCGCAATTTCCTCAAACCCTGTAAAAGCTGCCGTGTTCCGGAAGAAAAAATAAAAGAATTTTCGAATAAGGTCTCAAGTAAGAAAGATGTCAAAGTAACAGTAAAGGTCGTCCCTTCATCAGAATTTAATAAGGCAAATAAAAAAACTCCAGATACTTTTTTACAATCACTAGATCCACAACTAATGGACCCTATAAAAAACCCTCAATTTCATGATGGTCCTGAAATTGAAAAACCAAATGTTCCAGCACCGACATTTGCACCGCAACCAAAAATAAAAAAGCCCGGGATCTCAAAAACGACCAACAAGACGTTTAAACAAAATGTCAAACCCAAAAAAACAGAATTCACACAGAACCAGAAGGACAGGATATTATCACTCCTTGGTCCTGATGAAATGATCTCTTTTTCAAAAGATAAACGCTCTTTCGAAGAACTTGAATCTACATTCAAGATGCAGAGAAAGAAAGACCTCGTACTGATGTATGAGACAAACAGGGAAAACCTGCTGGGTAAACTTGAAAGGACAATAACCAATTTCTTTGTGGATATGGGATTCCTTGAAATAAAATCCCCAATACTGATCCCCTTTGAATATATGGAAAGAATGGGAATTGGCGAAGACAAGAAACTATCAGAACAGATATTCAGGGTTGGCGATGACATGTGCCTGCGTCCAATGCTGGCTCCCGGATTGTACAGGTTCCTTTACCGATTTGATAATGTACTCCCGGAACCCACCAAAATATTTGAGATCGGACCCTGCTACCGAAAAGAATCTGATGGCAACAGTCACCTGGAAGAATTCACCATGCTCAACTTCTGCCAGATGGGATTGAACAGTACAAGGCAGAACCTTGAATACCTTATACAGGATTTCCTTGGATTTTTGGACATTGAATACGAACTGGTTTCCAATAGTTGCATGGTCTACGGGGATACGATCGATGTTATGCATAAGAACATGGAACTTTCATCAGCTGTTGTCGGACCTGTTCCTATAGATATGGACTGGGGTATCGATAAACCCTGGATAGGGGCAGGTTTTGGTCTTGAGAGACTGTTAAAGGTAAAACACAATCTAAAGAACATCAAACGCGCTGCAAGGTCCGATTCATACTATAACGGGATCAGCATTAACCTGTGAGGTAATATCTTGTTAAGTGACATGACACCAAAAGACCTTGACAACTTTGCAGAAGGAATATTGAACGGATTGAAACTCTCAGATGATGATCTCAGGGAACTGGTCTCTATCAATGAAAAAGAGGAACTGGAAAAATTACATTATGTTTCAAGAAAGGTAAGGGATCATTTTTTCAGGAACAAGGTCTTCCTTTACAGTTTTGTTTACTTTTCCACGTATTGCAAAAACAAATGTGCATTCTGCTATTACAGAAAACCTCATGATATAGAGAGATACAGGCTTGGTGTTCAGGAAGTACGCAGCATATGCCAGGTCCTGAAAGGTGAGAACATTCACATGGTGGACCTGACCATGGGGGAGGACCCTTATTTCCATGACAGTCCTGACAGGTTCATTGATATCGTTAAAACAGTAAAAAGTGAACTGGACCTGCCAATTATGATCTCTCCCGGGGTCATGGACAATGAGGTCCTGAAGGAATTACACGAGAATGGTGCAAATTTCCTTGCATTATACCAGGAAACACATGACAGGAACCTCTATCAGAAACTGAGGACAGGACAATCCTTTGATGATCGGGTCAATACAAGGAAATTTGCAAAAAGTATCGGTTACTGCGTGGAAGACGGCATACTGACCGGTTTTGGGGAGGACACAGAATCAACCATAAGATCACTCCGGGGTATGGAAGAGAACTGTCCTGATATGGTTCGCGTGATGACTTTTGTTCCACAGGAAGGAACTCCACTTGAGGGCGTACTCCAGAAACCCAACATTTCCGAACTGAAAATATTATCGATAATGAGGCTGATGTTCCCTGACCGGCTTATCCCTGCATCCCTTGACCTTGAAGGGATCGATGGGATGGTGCAAAGGTTGAATGCGGGGGCAAATGTGGTCACATCCATAATCCCTTCCAATTCCTCACTTGAAGGTGTTGTCAATTATGACCGGCATCTGGATGAGAGGGACAGGGATCCAAAAAGTGTTGTAAGACGCCTGAAGGGTATGGGTATGGAACCTGCACCCCACTCAGATTTTAACAGGATGTTAGGGGTAGTAACATGAGAAGCATAGCTCTGGTCGGGGGAAAATTGCAGGGATTCGAAGTGACCTACCTGGCAAAAAAAGCCGGAATAAAGGTCGTGCTTGTTGACAGGAAAGAACATCCGTTGATACAAAATATGGTTGATGATTTCCATTGTTTTGACGTCATTGAAAAGCCTGAAAATCTCATTGATATCTCAAGGACAGTGGATTGGATGATCCCGGTGAATGAGAATCCGGACACGATCGAATTCCTAAAAAGCATAAAGGATCAACTGGAATGCCCAATGCTCTTTGATTTTGATGCCTACTATATTAGCAGTGATAAGAAACGTTCAAAAAAATATTTTAAATCCATTAATATACCCACGCCAATCGACAGCCCTACAGTTCCTCCTTATTTTGTAAAGCCACCCTGCGAGAGCAGTAGTGTGGGGACTTCCTTGATCTTTGACAACGAAGGGCTGGAAGGTCTTGATCCCTCAATGCTCATTGAAGAATACGTAGAAGGGGATGTGATCTCGCTTGAAGTTGTCGGGGACGGCAAGCATTTTGCAGTGATCAGGGAGACAAAAATACATATTGATCAGACCTATGACTGTCACATGGTCACACCTATGGGGCATTACCCCGCCTTCAGGGATATTTCGTATAAGTTGGCAAAGAACATGAACCTTCGGGGAATAATGGATGTCGAGGCAATAGACAACCCCAAAGCATTAAAAGTAATTGAGATCGATGCAAGGTTCCCGAGCCAGACACCTACGGTTGTCTATCACAGTACCGGTATAAATCTTGTTGAACTCCTGATCCAGGCATTCTCGAACGGTGTCCAGGAGCTGGATCTGGTTCCTGATAACAATTACTGTACCTTCGAGCACCTGGCCCTGAAGGATGGTAAGCTCGTACCGGTTGGTGAACATGTTATCTCACAGGGCATTGATTATCACGAGTTCTACATTTCTGAAGGACTTGAGATATTCGAATGCAAAGGAAAAACAAACGTTTTTACCATTATTAGCCGGGGTTCTGTAAAAGCAGAATCAGAAGGCAACCGGCAAAAAGGACTGGAAATCGTCAATGAATACCTGGGAATAAATAAACAGGGGGCATAAGAATCGCGCTTTTAACTCCGGACGATCTGAAAAACCTCTCTGCAAATCTTGATGATAATGACAGGATCGTAAAGAAAGCCACGGGTTTTGACATAAAAGGGATATGTGAATCGTTATACGGAACAAAACTCGGTTCTGAAAAGGCAGGAATAATACCTATAACTGCAGGCAACGGAGTAATCAGTAATTTCACATCGTCTCTACTGTTCATAGTGCAATATTTCGGGCTTGAAGGATTTATCACCGAACATCCTGATGTTACAGGTTATTATGAAGCTGTTTCACAGGGGGCTGATATAATACTGATGGCAGATGACAATATCTTCACTGCACACAACCTGAGAACCAGGAAGATCATGGGTAACCATATTGCCACAGGTGTAATATATGCTGAAATAGCATCCAGATCCAAAGAAGCCACTTCAAAGGATATACTGGTTATAGGACTGGGGAGAGTTGGTTATGCAGGTGCTTCGCATCTTGTGGAAAAAGGATTTAACGTCTATGCCTGCGACCCCAACAAAGCGTTTTTGGAAAAGGCTATTCATGAACTGGGTATAAAACCATATTGCAGCGATGACCGGAAACGGTTCTCAATGGTATTTGAAGCTACACCAAACGCAGAAACAATATCTGAAGGAATGATAGAAGAAAGATGTCTTGTCTCGACACCCGGAATACCCTGTGGACTGCCACCTGAGATCGGCAGGAAGTATCGCGTTGACCTTGTGATGGAGCCTCTTGTAATAGGAGTTGCTTCGATGTTGCATTCGGTAATTTGACATTACCAGGAAAATCCCCCTCCGGTCGGATTTACCTGGAGACCCTGGACTAACGTTCAAGGAGTATGGCAGAGTCAGACCAACACACTTTTATAAATTGCATTCTATAAAAAAGAGAAGATTAAATATGTATGTAATATCCCTGGACCTTGGAACAAGTGGTTTTAGATCACAACTGATCGACCTTGAAAAGAAAGAAACCATCAAAACTGTGATAACTATGGGTCATCCTCTACCGGGGGGAAATGTGATGGACCATCTTGACTTTGCAATTACCACAGGAACTGATGTTGCGCACGGACTTATCATTGAGACTGTAAAGGAAATCCTAAAAAGATTTAATGTTGAACCTGAAAAAATAATACGGTTAGCGGTTTGCGGGAATCCGATCCAGCTCTCCCTTTTCCAGAATAGTGAGATAAGGGATCTTGCATATGCCGGGAAGAATAAGCAAGCTGCTCTGGGAGTGCAGAATGTTAAAAGAGATGCAAGGGTTTTTCCGGCAAATGAGATATTTAAAGGGATCATCAAAATGGATAACTGTGAGATTATCGTTCCGCCAGCAATCAAACACGAGATCGGGGCTGATGCACTTGCAATGATGCTTGAGACCGATTTCATAAACCAGAGTGAACCCTGTCTTGTTACGGATTACGGCACGAACGCTGAAATGGCACTGAAGATCGGGGACAGGATATTTACTGCAAGTGCATCTGCGGGTCCGGCTATTGAAGGACAGGGAATAAGCTGCGGAATGCTTGCGGGTCCCGGGGCCATAAGCGATGTGAATCTTGAAAAAGGATACTGGAGACTCACCGTTCTTGACAGCACCATGCACCCTGCAAAAGGACCTCTTGTGGATCCTGTGACCGGAGATGAAATAGAAGGATCTGATACAATGCCTAAAGGTATTACCGGTACAGGAGTGATATCGATAATATCAATGGCACTGAAAGAAGGATTGATATCTAAACTCCCCGAACTCCCCAACGGAAAACTGGTACTCGGGGATGGGATAATGATCAGCAACAAGGACGTTGAAGAAGTGGGCAAAGCCATTGGGGCGATCAGGGCAGCACATATGGCACTGATGATCGAAGCAGGGATGAAATTTGAGGATCTGGAGCATTCCTACATGTCCGGGGCAGCAGGCACCTATGTCGATGCAGAAAAGGCAAGGCAGATCGGTGCAATTCCCGGTTTTTCCAGAAGCATCATCCAGTTTGGGAACACCTCCATCGGGCTCGCAAGGAAAATAGCGATCGACAGTTCCAAACTCGAAGAAGTAATCGCTATTGCAAAAAAGATACAGGCAGACCATGTTATGATGGCTAGCAGTGAAACATTCAAGGACATATATGTATGCGAACTCTCGACCTGGCAACAGGGAATGCCCGCTGATGTGTATGCCCAGATGCTGGAGATGAGTGGCATTCCGGCTTTCCCCGCGAACCTGAAAGAAGTGGAAATTGAAAAGAGAGTGATCAGGGATATTGATGACGTGGGTTATCTTGGTCTTGATATCGTGAAAGACATCGGGATAACCCTGGAAGCTCCAGTGTATAAATGTATATTGTGTCACGAATGTGAAAAAGAATGCCCTGAAGACGCACTGGTCATAGTTGAGAAAGACGGAAATAGATTTGTAAATATCGATAGCCAGCACTGTCTTGGTACGAGCTGCAGGCGTTGCGTGACCATCTGTCCTGAACAGACTATGAATCACGCATTACTGAAGATACAGGAAAAGAAATAGTCAATCAAGAAAATAGCCTGCCACGCGGAACATGGAGAATGATATTCATTCACCGAATTTGAAAATGGTCGTCTTGAAGTAATAATATAAATAACCAGCAATTGTGCAGGTTTTAGGACGACATTTTTCCTTTTCCAGGACCATAAATATGTGACCATTGGTGGTCAACTATTTTAAAAACATGAAGTTGGGGACATGATATTTTTGTGGATTGTTAATTAACCAAAGACCATAAATACTTACAAACCGTTTTTATTTATGTTCATAAAAAAGCAAATATACGTGGAAATCTGATCAGGTTGATCAAATGGACTCTAAATCCGTTCAGCCGGGTTAAATTCCCGGGGTTTCCGCCAATTTTAGCCGATATATCATTGTGTGAAAATATCACATAATGATTAAACCTTTTTTTAATTTATTATCCAGTGCTCATTTTGAAGATCTATTAATATATACTCACTGCGATATGAAGGAATGACTGTGAAAACGGGGCTTGATCTATGCCAGTAATGAGTGTCATAGCGTGCAGAATGTACGAAGATGAGATCGTTCATCTCATTGAAAACGATACTGAACTTGATGAAGTGATACTGGTCAAGAATGAAGGTCATTATGGATTAGCAAGAAAACTCACAGATGTGGGATATTCCCATAAGGTGCTATCCCTTGAAAAGATAAATAGTGATCCGGAAATGAACCAGGGCAAAAAGATCACACTTATAATTAACATGGTGGAATTTGGTCTTGACGCATCTCCTTCAACTCTAAGAGAGAAGGTGTACACTGAGATCGAGCATTTAGCTGAAAAATCTGACCTGATACTTTTGTTATACGGACTGTGTGGAAATGTGCTTGGAAATGTGGAAAATGATTTTGGATCATATCCATGCGTTGTTCGCATACTCAAAGACACGGATGGACAGATCGTGGATGATTGTATTGGTGCACTGCTTGGTGGCAGAGTTCCCTATCTAAAAACATTAAAAAATTTCAAAGGAAATGGGGTCTATTTTTTGAGTCCAATGGGTGCAGCCAACTGGAGGGAATTGCTCATGAGCTCAAGGCTTGCACCTGACCTGGATGACATGTCCATTGCGAAGTATGTTTTTAATCATTCCGGGTACAAGAAGGTTGCAAAGATCGAGACGGGTCTTTCCGATGAAAAAAAGTTTGATGAAGATGTAGAGGAATTTGCCAGATGTTTCGATTTCGATGTAGTACAAATTTCCGGGGGTTTGGGGCTCATTGAAGAATGCTATAAAAAGGCAAAATCCGAACTAACAGGTAATTTGAATTGCAAACCGTGATCTATCTGTTAACTCCCTTTTTTATATCTTCGTTTTCAGGAAAAATCTATATATGTTCCGAACCCAAAGATAATCAGGGAGGATTTGCATGGATGTTGAAGTTTTGTTAAAAGATTCGTGGAATATATTCAAGGATAACATTGTTGCCTATATCATAGGTACTTTGATAGCTATAATCGGCTCAATTTTTATTGTGACCATGGCACCGTTATTTTACGGTCTGGCATATATGGCGATGAGAGGCGTAAAAGGCGAGAAGGTTGAAATAAATGATGTATTTGAAGGATTCAATCATTTCGTACAGAGCTGGATTTTTGCGATAGTCGCCGGTGTACTCATATCTATAGGTTTAATACTGCTGGTAATTCCTGGTATTATCCTAACAATATTGTTGATCTATGCCCTTCCGCTCCTGGTCATAAGAGATTACGGTGCTATCGACGCAATAAAGGAGAGTATCAATATTGCTAAAGCCAATTTCACAGAGACCATTGTCATATTCGTTGTAGCAATGGTGATAAGTGTAATTGGTGGTTCGATCAGGATTGGTGCAATATTAACCACACCATTCGTAATGATATTCTACACACTGGGTGCGTATGGGCTAATAGGAGAATCACCAAAAGTAGCCGAAATTGCAGGTGAACTTGAATAAGATGCCCATTCGCAAAAAAATTAATAAAGATGCGGTTTTTCGGCTATGCTTATATTACTAGCTTACAACCGCATCAAGATCGTTCCGGGTGATATGCATATACGTGATAGCACCAGGCGTTCCATCATATATTAGCGTGATGGTCGATTCATCGTAATCCACCGGATCCTGTGCTCCACCATTGATGTAAAACACAACTGATTCATCACTCGTTAAAAGTTTCATATAGTGCTGTGTCAGGTCATTGAGTGAAAATGTGGTATTGCCATCTGTGATCACATAATCAGGCGGTATGCTTATCGAAGAGGTCGGAGCCCATGAATAATCCGGGTCTGCGCCGTCACCTTCAGGGTCATATCTCATCATGAATGTGTCATCCAGAAAGTCTAATATTGAATACGCATCGGTCTTTGAACCAAATATGGGGAATACATCGATTCCAGTCCAGTGTTCAATATAATCAGAACCTGCAGCAGTATCTTCATAGGTTACTACAAGATCCAGCACGTCCGGACCACCTTTTTTTTGCAGTTCGTATGTTAATGTCTTAGTTCCCGAAGATGCAAAAATGTCGTACTTTGACGGGTTCAGTCCCTTAGTGAATGCAGCTTCCAGATCAAACGAGAAATTATAGATCGGTTCCGAACTGGACTGATTGAGTGCTCCAACCTTGAATGAATCCGTAAGAAGCGATGTACCCTGCGGCGGGGTTACTTCCAGTTCGATGACAGCAGTCTTGTTCGCATCGTCTACTGTTGCGCTGGCATATGTTTTTGTATTAACATACTCTGCCCAGGCATCGTAGAATTCGCTCTGGATATAAATAATGATCTTGTCCGAAACCACCGGATTGGTCCGGTTGATATCAAGTGTTGTATTGGGATAAAGCACTGAAGGCATATTATTGGAACTGAACGTAATTCCCACATCCGCTGTACCGCTAACAGAGGAGTTACCATTAATTTTCATTATGGGAAGAGTGAGGGTTTCACCGTTGTAGTGGAATTCCGGGGGAGATATCATAACTGCTCTGCCTGTGGGATATTTTGACCATACCCCCCCGCCCTCATAGGCAATTATGCGGTCATCTTTACTGTACATGACAGTTCCCATTGAAACATTGAATTCAGACATGCCTACCTGATCCACATAATCATCCCATCCGCGCCATCTGTAGCGTTGTTCCTTAAAAGTACTGTACCAGCTGGCACCTATGTCAACAGTGATTATTACGAGTTTACTTTCATTGTATCCTTCTTCATCACCATTGACATTGATCGAGCCGCCCATAAGTGATACATAGGTCGTCTGGATCGGGGATTCTCCCAGAGCAACTTTGCTTGTCCGGGAATCTAGCACTGTAAAAGCCTGCTCGACTTTCTGTGCCTGGGCTGCATCCTCCATTTCATAAAGTGTTGGCAGGCTATATAGAAGGATTGTGCTTATGGAAAGAATGGCAAGTCCAAATATCAATATTGTGCCAATGACAGACGAGACAGCACTTTCAGATTCAAACAGATCATGGATCACATTCATACTTCCTTTTTTAGCTTACTCGATTGTTATGCCCATCTGGGAATGTACAGCATACACGTCAATGCTGTCAGCGTAATCTCTTCGTGCATAGACGGTGGTATTTGTACTGTCAACGTTGATGATCTGCATTTCCAGGGTATCATTAAGATACCTCTCCCAACCCCTGTAATATTTGCTCGTGATCGTAATATTGATCCAGGATACGTTCTGGTACCTGTAAACCGAAGGCTCACCGCCATTGCATACCACATGCACAAGCCCAACTCCGGAAACGCTGCTTGATCCTGTGATCATAGGAACAGGGATCATCAGGACATTATTATAAAACACAAACCTGGGTTCTGAGATCATTACCGGGTCACCGATGGGATACTGTGCCCACGCTGCAGTGCTCTCATAGCATATCGATCTGTCTTCAAACACATTTTCTATCATCCGCATCTGCCGTTCAAAAGACTGTATTTCAATGCTCGATGTTGAGGAATTCCATGCCTGCATGGTAACATTGATGTTACTATTGCCTGTGACCGAAACCGACCCGCCTTTCACTTTAAGTTCAATGGACTGGGAGGGAGCGTTACCGAACACAACTTTATTAAGATTGGCTGTAAGAACTATGAAACTTTGCCTGATGTTCTCGGTATGTCCGCTTTTCTGCATATGGTCCACAAGTGGAAATCCAGCAACCCCGATTATGGCAACAGCTAGCAGCATCATTGCAAGTATAATGCTGAAGTCAACAACTTCTGAAATTGCATGTTCCGAGTCGATGAATCTTTTTCTTGTCATATGATCAAATAATTTTCGAACCTGGTGGGTAAATTTATCAATGAATCTCAATGATGTTCTCGGTAGGGTTATACAAAAAATAATGACTACCTGCCGCACTGTATATCGTGGTAGATGCAACATCGACTGTACGTGTTGCATACGGGATCTTGACCGTTGTCTCGCTTCTTTCATGTGAACAAAAGATTATTTCCCTGCTCTGGTTCGAGAACTCGATCGAATAATACTGACCTGCAACTTTGTCAGGTAGAGATAGGTCATAACAAATCTCCTGTGTGTTGCTCCCGGCATTACTGGTAATATCAATGATTGTGTCGACGTTTGTAAGCTGAACCGCAATATCGTTCCCTAGTATCTCAAATTCCTCACGCATTACCGTGTGTTCAGCCTGTCCCATCATGGAGTAGAATGAGTTCATGATCAGTATGAAGGCTATGACCGTTATCCCAAATGTCAATATAAACCCAATTGAGATGCTTACTGCATTTTCGTCATTTAACAGGTCTCTCTTCATGTTCCCTCCTTACGGTACACACATCGGCAACGATAAATTGATCTGTGAATCACTGGAAGCCATACTTATGCTTGCATTGGTCATTTTATATCGTATACGGGTAAATTGCTGACTATCTGTGAGGCTTCCGGAAACTGAAAAAAACCCGATAGCATTACTTCCGTTTACGAAATCTAACTTGTATGTTTCACCTGCAGTATCGGTGTCAAAGAAAAAATTGAAATCCGTACCTATGTCAATTAAATTGCCTGTTATGTTCAATGAATATCCGGCAGTGTCGCTTACAGAACCTGTAAGGTTCGTGACATTGAAACCAATATTTCCACTATCATTGTATAATTTAAGCGACCATATGGAAACATCCGACTGGTTTACCGCCTGAATCTCAAATGCATTTTCTTCATTTCCAAGACTGCTTGAATTCGGGATCATCAAAAAAGAATCTGTTACACTTATATTGTTCATGACCACCCAGTCAGAATTACCATCAGAAAGCCCATTCTCTGTAAAATATGCGTCATAAAAAGTACCGTTTACCAGTGTGAACGATACCCCTGAGAGTGCATACATACGGGATGCCTTATCAGTGTAATTGATGATGTAGTGGTTAAAAACTGCTCCATTGAATGGCTGTCCGCGTGTGGCTTCGGTGTATGCACCTTTATATGCCTCTGATGTCATCTGCACAACATTTGAGATGTCAAAATTGTTTGTATTGATAGTCGATTCAGATGCCATGTTGCTTGCATAGATTATATTATTCAACATGATCGTTGTGACCACTATGCCGAGCCCTATGGCAAAACCGGCGATCAATATCAGTTGTGCAGAATCATCGATTTGTCTCATAGATATCTCCATAATTAGCTCACATGCGCCACAATGACAGTTTCACATTAACAATATTGTATAAGTCTGTGGCAACATCCATGTCCTGAATTGTTGTGTTTGCCGCAAAGACGGCAGGGTCTTCAATATCCGGATCAGACAGCACTACTTTTCTTGAAATTATGATGGCATTATTGGACGGTTCACCGTTGTATATGTACGGTAATGTTACGGTGGTACCTGTGTCTCTTAGATAGGTAAATTCAACATTATGAGCGATCCCGCGCTCTACTGCAACAAATATCATCATATCAGCTATCGAACTATTTACGAGGGTGTCGGTGCTGGACCTGGATCTATAATGGGTTCCGTTCCATACGTATTCCTCACCATTCCAGTTTAAAACATCATTTTTAAGTGAGGAGGTCTGCCCGTATGCAGAATAATCAAGTGCATTTAGCATGTCCTGTCCGATTGTCTGAAGCTGTGCTTCAATATGCGCGTTGGCGGTTGAAGATGTTAGCGGGGTAAGCGATGTTGCCTGGACTGTAAAAATGATGACCATTACCATGATCGTCGCCGCCATGACCGCTTCAAGGGTGTGCATCTGGGCAGATGGATCATTTTCAAGTCCAGGTAATCTATCCTTTGTATTCATCCTACCACACCCTTACCGATAAGATCGCATTTTCGGTGGTGCCACTATCGGTATCCATAAGGACCACGACTCTTTTCGTTTGTCCAAGATTTCCGGACGATGGAAGAGTTCTACCAGCAGAATTTATAACTGCGGTCGAGTTATCCAGGCTAACATTGAGATTATATGAATGGTATGTGCCGTTCAAGCCAATGGCATCTATGGTGGGATCGTAGTCTCCATCAAGCTGTGTGAAAAATTCGTTTACTTTTGTTTTATTAACAAGATTCGGTACGGCAACATTCCCTACACTCATCATATTTTCTACAATCAATGTGGACGTCCTATCTGCGATTAACGTTGTTTCATCAGAATCAGATTGGAAAGGAGTAAAAAGCCCAGAAGTAAATTGGAAAACAAAAATGATGGCAAATAAGAAAATGGTTATACTGATCAGGTAATCGATATTGATCTGGGCAGAATTGTTGTTCAAAGTCATATAATAACCTGTAATAGCACTGCAATAATCTTTGTTGTTTATAATGTTCTGATCCAATACTTTCATCTAAGTCATTATATCCCGTGGATTTCCATACCCTTTTTGACCTTCTCAATATCCCTATCGATTATTGACAATCTGTTTTTGTCGACCTTTACACCTGCAAGTTTTTCAATGAACCATATGGATTTCACGTGGTCGTCAGGATTGAGCTTCCAGTCCGGTTTTTCTAGATAATAGTCGATTCCTTCTGCATAACGCAGAAGTTCCATACGCACATCATCGGTGATCCATTCCAGTTCTTCGTAGTATGCTAATATGTCAGGCAGGTTATTACGCCCGACAAGTTCCATCAAAAACTCAAGCCATTCCATACAGACTTTCATTGTGGCTGAATTTTTTTGGACATGGGTTAACTGAATACTCTGACCAAGTGACCTGTAACCTTCAGCGCCAACCTTTTTTATCTCCTTTTCAACATGTTTTGTGAACGAATTCATTTCCTCATGGAACTTCTGGAATTCTATTTTCGAGTCGTTCCTCAATGATTTGTTTGCCTCATATGTCTCAGCAACATTGTTCATAAGGGCAGACATCGTATTCCCAAGTTCAACGATAGTTTCGCCTGTTGTAGCCAGAGACTTTTCAAGATTTTGAACCGTGGATTCGATCGTATCTATCCGGTTTGCCTTTTCAGACAATTCTGAAATTCTGGATTCATTGCTTGCAGCAGATTCGTTGATCTGTGTGAAAAGTACACTATATGAATTGAGCAACTCAGAAACATTCTGCTCGATATTCGACAATCCATTTTTGAGATCAGTATTATCTGATTGGATAGTTGCCAGTGTCTCCTCCACACCACCCAGACGAATTTCGATCACATCGATTTTTTCTCTTGCAGAATCAAATTCATCACTGTTGTTTTTCATTGTCTGGATCGAGTCATGGGCTGTAGTCACAGCGTTTGAGAGTGCTTCAATATTGTCCACGATCTCATCAAAGCGTGCTTTTGAACCTGCGATCTCGTCCTTCAATTCTTCAACGTCTTTGGATTTAAGGGAAGATTCATCATCTGCAGATCCCAAACGTTCTGAAAGAACTTTCTCGATCTGTGCCATAACAATCTCCTTTACGTCTTCGTCACTGATCCCAATTTCACTTACTGCGTTTGTCTCTTCTTGTTTTTCCTCTTTAGCAATATCAATCTCTGGAAATGTTTGCGAAATTGGGGGCATTGTCAGTGTTTCTTCTTCAGTGTCTCGAGGTTCAGGTTTTTCTGCAATTATTTCAGGTTCCTTTTCAAAAGGCAATTCATCAGGAACTATTATTTTAGCTGTTTCTTCTTCAACCATTCTCATTTCAGGGGGTGCTGGAGGTGTTGAAGTTATTGTCGTGGTTTCCTTGCCCATGCCGAGCGGACCGAGATTTTCTGCCACAATTCCAGTTTCCTTTTCAAAAGGTGATACTTCAGGCGCTACTTTTTCCTTCATTTCTTCTTTCAGTCGTTCGTCTTTAGCAAGGTCTACTTTTCCACGCATCTCTTCCATTCGGTCAATTAAACTCCCACCTCGCATGAGATTTTTAAACGTATTTTTAAATAATGCTGAAATGCCCTCCACGGTTTTTCTTGCGCTATCAGCTGCAGAGGCGGCAGTTTTAACTGCTGCTCGGGAAGAAGGCGGAACTGGTGCCATCGGTGGAAATGGGGAAGTTGTTCCTTCTACACCTGATACTGGGAATGGGGACGGTGCTTCCATTGTATTTGGTGTGGGGAATGGTGATGGTGCTTCCATTGTATTTGGTGTGGGGAATGGTGATGGTGCTTCCATTGTATTTGGTGTAGGGAATGGTGATGGTGCTTCCATTGCATTTGGTATGGGGTATGGCGATGGTGTTTCCATTGTATTTGGTATGGGGAAAGAAGGCGGTAACTGTTCTGTCCCCTTCTCAAAAGGCACATTTGCGGGAGTCTGCAAAGTCCAGGATTCAGTATTCACAGTAGCATCCTTTTCATCTTCAACAGTTACAGACTCAGGTTCATGTATCGTTGGATCGCCGATTTCAAAAAATGAAGGTTGCGATGTTGTCGGTAGATCATCAACCATTATATTTTCTATATTCCTGTCATCCGTTGGGAAATTTGGTTCAAATAATGGTGGGGGAGTTTTTGATCTTGGGATCAGATTGTTAAGTCTGCCCATGCTCGCCTTTTCATCTTGCTCGAGTCCATAAACTTCGACGAACGAATCAACAGCTCCTGCTTCATCGGGCTTTGTTGGTATGACATTCTGGATTCCAGTATTCTCTTCTCCAGGGAATTCGTTTATTACGGGAATTTCAGGTGGTTTTTTTTGTTCCACCGCATGAACTGTGGTTACCTGCAATCCTTCTGTCTCAAATGAGGGTGTAATAGTTTCATTGATATTGGGTATATTTGAAAAGAAAGGTGGTTGTGGAGCAAAGGGAGTTTCCTGTGGTTCGGTCTTTTCAGTCTCTTCTTTGATCTCGGTTATGGATTCCAAAAGATCAGGCACATCACCAAAGGGAGAGGTTACAATGGGTTCTGGTTCTAATGCAGGTTTTAGTTCGATCGTCTCAACTTCTTCCATTGGGATGTCTTCAAAAGCACTTGCAAGTAGATCTGGTATTCCTCCAAATGCAGGCGGTTCCTTAGCCCCTTCTGTAGAACTGCTCTTTTCCCATGGAAACTCAACCGACGGAGCATCCATGGATGGTTCTTTTTTAGAATCCTTTTTTACTTCCCATGGTAAGTCGTTCATCGAAGACCAGCTTTACAAGTGATATCCTAACCCGGATTAAAATTTCATCAATTATTATTATATGTTTCATATTTATTTAAGGATTGCCCCTTTATAAACTGTTTCAGCAGGGCCTTCCATAAAAATGAAATCATCCATGGAGATATTCAGGGCACCACCCTTTGTATTGACCAGGACTTCACTGTCCACCTTACCAAGTCGGTGTGCAAGGTATGCAGAGGCTACTGACCCCGTTCCGCAGCTTAATGTCTCGTTTTCGACTCCTCGTTCATATGTCCTGATGGCTATCTCGCTTCTTGACATAACCTTTACAAAATTCACGTTTGCACCATTTGGAAAGATCGGATCGAACCTGATCCTGGGCGCCACTTTAATTATGTCCATCTCCAGATCATCAACAAAGATAACAGCATGCGGAACACCGGTATTCACAGCAGAAACCAGATGTCCATGCAGTTCTTCATCTATTAACTCGTCGTCAGCATCACCAAGTGCCGGAATTTCTGCGCGGGTTTTAAGTGACTTGCCCATATTAACCTTGACCCAGAAACCGGAATCATCCATGCGGGTTTCAACAAAAAGCACTCCTGCAAGAGTTTCAACACTTGCTGTGCCAGAGTCCATATAACCATTGTCAAAAGCATATTTTGCAAGGCATCTGATCCCGTTGCCGCACATCTCAGCTTCAGAGGCATCAGGCTGCAACAACCTCATTTTCAGGTCTGCTTTTCCGGACCTTGAGAGATAAAGCACACCATCAGCGCCAATACCAAACCTGCGGTCGCAGTATTTCACAGCAAAACCAGCTTTCTGATCATCGGGAATGACTTCGTTTCCAAACTCATCAATTATGATAAAATCGTTTCCGTTCCCATGCAGTTTTGTAAATTCGATCATACAGGGAAGTAATTGTTCATTTTTATATAAGTATTTCATGCAGCGCTCTTGATATATGCCAATACACATGATTTCAGAGATATATTTTAATTCTTGTCTACTAATATGCGGAAAATTTGTCCAAGAATTTTCTTAAGACGGGTTCTGTTGCATTTGCGGGAGGTGGACAACATTGTAAAGAGAGTGTTGCACGAGGGAGGTAAAAAGAAAATAGTTATATTTATACTCCAAAATCTGTAAGTCTCATCTGTCCATCTCTTTTTTGCGGATTCACTACTTTTTTTAGATTTTCTTTAACAACCTCTGCTCTTTGGAAAAGAATTAAGTCAGCAAAACTTTCAACCATTTCCCCATATTTTTCTTCGTTTCCAAGCTTTAAAATAGATATATATTGTTCCCTATCCCTTCCTAAAAAAAGCAATCTTGGATAATATTCTTTAATTAACATATAATTAAATATCTCTCGTCCAACTCTACCGTTACCATCAGCAAACGGATGAGTTATTTCAAAATTATAGTGAAAAAAAGCAGCTTGTTCAAATGGATATTTACCATTATCAATACTATTATAGTAATTATCTATCATTTTTTGAAGTTCTTCTTCGATTATAATCGATGGAGCAACCATCAATTCGCATCCAATTATTCCAATGTCATCAGTTCTTCTAAAATTCCCCGATGATTCATAATCGATGTTATCCATTATTATAGAATGTAATGTTTTTATGAAATTGACTGTGACTTTTCCTTTATATTTATCACGATATTGTTTTACTTTTTTAAAGTTTTGAATTTCATTTATCTCCCGAAGTGGTTTATCTTTAGGGGAAATTCCTTCTATAAGAAGATCATGTGTTTGTTTTAATGAAAGTGTATTTCCTTCAATTGAAGTTGTTCCTTGAACATAATGCACTTCAAATTTCTGCTCATAAGCTTCTATTTCATTCACTGTTAGAAGATCGGTAAACGTTTTGTAGAGGAATCTAAGCTCTTCTATTTTTTTTACTTGTTCAAAAGAAAGATAATCTGCACTATATAGTGCACTACTCATCTCTGCCTTTTTTGCTGCTACGCGACTTTCAATCTCAAAAGCGTACTCATGTGAATAATGTTCTACTTCCTCTGGTTTAAGAGGTTTTGTTCCTAAATATTTTTTTACTTTAGATCTTTTTCCTTTAAATTTTACATCTTTTGCTAAGAAGTATTGGGGAGAGCGTCCTTGAGGATAGTTAACTTCAATACGATAAGGTTTTCTAGCCATCGTGTATAATAGAGAGGACGCCATATATTAAGTTAACTAATAAAAGGCGTCCTCTCTTAATTAATAATTTAACATAACTATCCTTTAGTCGCAAGCTCAATCATCGTTTTCCAGCGATTCCCTTCAAAATCGATTGGTATGTTTGCCATTTGTGCGGGAGTCAGTCCATCAATTCCCTGATGTGGTCTGATATAGTTGTAGTAAACCTGCATACCTGCGGCAAAGTCAGATGCCCCGATTTGCCCGCTAAAGCTTCTCATGACCTTTGTACGCTCTCTGAATGTACCATTCAGACGTTCAAGAATGTTATTGTTAGGCTTTGTCTCAAAGTCCTTTAACCTTACATGAGGATTCGGGATAGGTGCACTTCTCTCCATAAACTCATTCCTGATAGCTTTTTTATATGCTTGAAGTCCATCTGTAACGATTGCATCAGGTCTTTTGTTTGCGTTTTTCTTTGCCTGTCTTAGTGGTTTCTGTGCATCTTCAACATACCGCTCTTTAGTAACCTGGCAGGCAAGAAGATAACGAGTATCGGCATCCATGACATTCCAAATCCATTCATAATACCGTTTTTCATTCTCTTTTTTAATGAAAACGGTTGTTTCGTCACTATGCCAGATGTTACCCACATCGGCTTTATGCTTCTCTGCATAGGTTGAAAGTAGTTTTAGATATTTCTTAACCCACCTCATAGGAGTGGTCTGGATTACTTCAAGATCATGGAATTGTTTAAGGTGGTCTGTTATCTTACGGTAAGAGATACCTTTAAAGTACAAATCCAGTGTAAGGGTGATAAGCTTAGGATCGGTTTTCATATTGATGAAACCAGCATCTTCTATGAATCTGTGACCGCAATTCTTGCATTCAAACCTCTGAGTCTGACCAAAGGTTGTTTTCCTTAACCCGCTCTTAATAACCTCTATACAGTGACAGACAGGACACGTAATATCAGATTTTGCCGTTATCACAGTTTGCGGCACTTCTATTGTAACTGGTTTTCTGGGAATGTCTGATAGTTTAACATTCTCTTCAACTTCCGCCCTCAGTTTGAGTGATAACTGAACAGCAAAGATGTGTTTGCAGACTACATTACGGAATCTATGATCTGGACAAGTGCAAGTCCACTCAAACCTCTTGTTTATTATGTGAACCCTGTTAACGCTATATGCCCCCATTTCCGCTTTGTGACTTTACAGTCCACCTGTTTTTCTTAATCTTCCGTATCATGTTTTCTTTAGAGGCTATAACCAGACCTCTAAATTCTCTTACCTTTTCAAACTGCATGATTATCACTTAGTAACTACAATGTAGTTACATCTATTTATACATTATGGTTACAATATAACTACTATCAACCACAAAGTATTTACCAAATAACTACATTGTATATACTATATGGGAAATATTGAGACAAAATTGCCCGGAATGAAAATAGAAATAGAGGCATACCAAGTTATAGAAAAAACTGTTAAGCCTGGTGGAAATTCTGGAAGGGTTTATGTTCCAGTAGATTGGAATGGGAAGAGGGTAAAAATACTACTTTTAGAACCTTTGGACAAATAAGTTGGTTTTCACAATCGGACAATGATTGGTGGTTGGTTAATTAAACAATAAACCCATTGTTACCTAAAAATGATGGGATTGTAAAAACTGGAGAAACGAATCTAGTGTCATGTCACACTTCAATCGTCGGATAAAGACGTTTCAATTTAACTCTTGCATCAGATGTTGTAAATTGCCAATTTATTT
>JAFGQV010000176.1 GCA_016935475.1 Methanosarcinaceae archaeon | reverse complement strand
GGCCGTTCAATCAATATCCCCTCTGGTCTTGCCATAAAATAAAATTGTTATCAATTAGTAATAAAACTTTCGTTCATAACTATAAATCCCGCACTTCGGGTTTATTTATAAATTCTTTGATATTCATCATTTAACCTATTAAGAACTTTTTCTTCCATTAAATTATCATTTTAGAATAAAACTATATAAAACAAATTAATTTATTCCTTATAGACAAAAATGATTTTTTTGTTTGAATAATCCAAAATACTATATTATCCAACTTTCAGATAAACCTTTTAAGTCTTCAAGCTAACCTGATAGTATCGAAAAATATGAACACTTCCTGCGGTATCAACAGTAACGATACTTTGCAGTGATATGAACTATAAAGGGGGTTTATGTATCAATGACAGCTGAGAAAGTTGAACACGCTGAATATGATGTAATCGAAGAGCTTGGTGACAGGGTTGAGATCAGGCAGTACGGGGAACTGACACTGATATCGACGGTATCTAATGATTCAGATTCTGGTTTCCGGGTTCTTGCAGGGTATATCTTCGGTAAGAACAGGCAGAAAACCACGATCAGTATGACAGCCCCGGTGATCATATTACCAAAGCATGGTTCTATTGACATGTCCTTCGTGCTGCCACAGGGCTATGACATTCACAGCGCTCCTGAGCCTGACAGGAGCGACATACTCATCCATGAGATGCCGCCTAGAAAAGTGGCAACGATCACCTTTTCAGGATATGCGAAAGGTCCAGTCTTTAAAAAAAACAGGGCGAAACTTGATAAAAAGCTCAACGAGAAGGGGATCAAAACGAAGGGTGAGTTCTTCCTTATGATGTATGACCCGCCCTGGACCCCTCCCGAGATCAAGAGAAATGAAGTCGCCATAGAGGTCGAATAGTGCCGGAACGATATCACAGGTCTCTTTTTGTCTTCAGGCGGGACCTTCGGATCGATGATAACACAGCTCTTATGGAAGCCCTCAACCGTTCGGACGAGGTGATCCCATGTTTCATATTCGACCCCCGGCTCTCCGGGAAAAGCAAAAAGAACTTCAACCACAATGCCTTCCAGTTCATGGTCGAGTCCCTTGAAGACCTCAAGAAGCAGTTCAAAGAAAGGAACGGAAAGATGTATTTCCTTTCGGGATTGCCTGAGGACGTTATCGGCAAACTCATCAGAAAGATGAAGATCGATGCGGTTTTCGTGAATGCCGATTACACGCCCTTCAGCAGGAAAAGGGACGAGGAAATCAGCAATGTCTGTTCGGCTTCAGGTGCTGCTTTCCACCAGTTCCACGACTCCCTGCTCCACGAACCCGGCACTGCCCTTACGAAGAAGGGAACACCGTATGTCGTTTTCACCCAGTTCTTCCGGGCTTCTTCAAAAATGGAAGTGCCCCTTCCTGTAATGGTGCAAAGGGTGAAGGGAGTTCAGAGTGTGCAGGGCAGCAATTTCTATGCCGGAAAACTCGATATGGCTGATACCGACATCCCGGTGGAGATGAAAATACCCGAAAACAAGCAGATATTTGTGCGGGGCGGCAGGAGCAATGCTTTAGCAGTTCTGGAAGACCTTGCAGCTTTTAAGAATTATGACCACGACAGGGATTACCCTTCCTTGCAGGGAACGACGGGGCTGTCAGCCCACAATAAATTCGGCACCATCTCGATACGGGAGTTCTACCATTCTGTGAGAGACGAACTCGGAGCCGGTCATACCCTGATCAATGAATTGCACTGGCGCGATTTCTTCACACACGTTGCGTCGGAGTTCCCGCATGTTTTTACGTCTGCGTTCAAGCAGAAGTACGATGGCATCCTGTGGGACAATGCTCCCGAATCCTTTAATGCATGGTGCAGTGGGAAAACAGGCTACCCCATAGTCGATGCCGGCATGAGGGAACTAAACACCACCGGATTCATGCACAACCGGGTGAGGATGATAACGGCATCGTTCCTTGTGAAGGATTTGCACATCGACTGGCGATTAGGCGAGAGGTATTTTGCCAGCAAGCTCGTGGACTACGACCCCTGTGTGAACAACGGGAACTGGCAGTGGTCAGCCTCAACAGGTGCGGATGCGCAACCATTCTTCCGCATATTCAACCCCTGGCTCCAGCAGAAGAAATACGACCCGGATTGCGAATATATCAGGAAATGGTTGCCTGAACTGGGTAGTCTTGATGCAGCATCGATACATAAGCTGGAAAAGCGACCTCCCCCTGAAGATGTGGATTATCCCCCTCAGATTGTCGACCATGCAGTGGAAAGGAACAGGAGCCTTGTTATGTTCAGGTCAATGAGGTGAAAACTCTGGTGGTGATAACATGAAACGATTTCCAAAACCTGTTGTGCTGGTGAGCAAATGTCTTGAGTTTGGGAAGGTCAGGTATAATGCACAGGTCATGCCTTCCAAGATCGTACGGGACCTTGAACCGTTTGTTGAGTACATCAAGGTCTGCCCTGAGGTGGAGATAGGTCTCGGGGTCCCGAGGGACACGATACGTATCGTTAAGATCAATGGTGAAAAGAGACTGGTCCAGCCCAAAACAGGGAGGGATGTGACCGAAGAGATGAGGGAATTCACCACTGCTTTTCTGGAAGGTCTTCCGGAGGTTGATGGATTCATATTCAAATCGAGGTCTCCAACCATCGGGATCAGGGAAATAAAGGTATACTCAGGGATAAAGGATGCGGCTGTTATTGAAAAAGGGAGCGGGCTCTTTGCAGAGCAGATAATGGAGAAATACTCTGGTTATCCCATGGAAGAGGAAGACAGGTTAACGAATAGGAAGATAAGGAACCATTTCCTGATCCATCTCTTCACTTTTGCAGCGTTCCGGGAAATAAAACAGGGACGACAGATAGAGGAACTGGTCGAATTTGACCACATGAATCGTTATCTGTTCATGTCATATCATCATGAGAACCGCAGCCATTCGGATGATTTTCTTTCGAACAGGCAGGAGAGAATTATCGATGAGATCTTTATGGACTATGGGGAATTTCTTAAAAGCATTTTTTCGAATCCTCATACATCTGATTCCATCATACGGACAGTAAAAGAGATCATCTCACGGATATCAGACCGGATACCCGAAGATCAGATCGATTTCCTCAAAGAGGTGATCAATAAGTATGAGAAGAACCTCATCGGATATGAGGGATTGATAGAGATATTGAGATCATACGTCATGAGATTCGATGAATCCGGAATCATCGATGATGCACTGTTCAATCCCTACCCTGAGGAACTTCAGGAGGTCGTGGATGCGGACAGGAACCGGGATTTCTGGAAAAATTGAAAGGATGGGTTTATTTCTGTTTTCCTTTTTACAGCCAAAAAGAAAAAACATCATTTGATTTTTTGCCACCCAGTCATTATAAAAACCTTGATAAAACATAACTGCCTTTCATCCGAAGATAAGATCAGGTTGTTCGGGATATGAAAAATAGCGGATACGTGCACGGATATTCGGAAAGGGAATCCATCAGGCTGGATGACCAGGCTGCCACGCTGGAAGAACTGCTACACAGTGATACAATATATTCAGCAGGGGATTGCGTACTTGAAGTCGGGTGTGGCATTGGTGCCCAGACCGTCATTCTGGCAAAGAACAGCCCGCAAGCAAAGATCACATCCATTGATATCTCGGAGGACTCGCTCAACAAGGCAAGGCAAAGTGTTGCCAGAGAGAACATCTCGAACGTGGAATTCCGTGTGGCGAACATTTTTGACCTGCCATTTGAGGAGGAAAGTTTTGACCACATCTTTGTCTGCTTTGTGCTGGAACACCTGGAAAAGCCTGTGGAAGCACTTGAAGCACTCAAAAAAGTGTTGAAGACCGGGGGAACGATAACTGTCATCGAAGGGGACCATGGCTCCTGTTTCTTCCACCCCGAGACCGAAGCAGCAGTAAAAGCCTGGAACAGCCTTGTAGAATCACAGGCAAGGCTCAATGGTAATTCACTTATCGGCAGGCAGGTCTATCCACTGCTGAAAAAAGCAGGTTTTAAGGATGTCACGGTCTCGCCAAGGATGGTATACAGTGATTCCAGCAGACCAGCCATGGAAGAGGGGTTCGTAAGGAGAACGATAATCCCGATGGTGGAAGGAGTCAGGGATATCGCCCCTGAGATGGGCATAATCGATAAAGAGACATTTGAGAAAGGAATTGCAGACCTGCACAGGACGGCATCGCAATACGGCACGTTCATTTACACGTTCTTCAAAGGGACTGCTGTCAAATGATATCGACCAATCCGAATACTAACTATCAAGAATGCACGCAAGCGGCTTTTTTAAGGTGTCTTTGGGATAGAAGTGTCATATGCAATTAAATTTAATTTCATTATCCCTGACTGAGAACCAAATCAATAATTTTAAATAGATGCTGCTATTTTTTTATATTTTATTCGGTTGTTGAGGTGTATAAATTGAGAGGAGTGGAAAAATTAAAAAAAGCTGTCTGTGAGGTATGTGGTAATACCATTAATGCGGATGGCACTAAGCCACTTGGGGAAATGGAATGTACTGAATGTTCCAGTTCCGGTGTTTATATTCCAGAAATTGAAATGCTTGTTACAACCGAAATTGGAAAACGAACCATAAAACATTAACTTTTGTGTTTATCCTGACCATCTTTGCAATACCCTATATTGCAGCTACCTTCTACGTAAGTAAGACCGAATGGCATCACTAAAAAACCAAATGCGGAGGGAGGGATTCGAACCCACGAATGCCTTCGCAACAGGATCTTAAGTCCTGTTTACAGTACTTAACAAAATAACAAACTATATAATAGAATATCGCATATTCTAACATATGAGAAACTACCCAGTACCCACAGGAAATAATGAAAATATTTTGGATAAGTATATCGATTACCTTCGTTTAAACGGCAGGAAAGAAAATACCATCATGGGCACAGTGTGGAAGGTGTATACCTTTTTGAAGTTCTACGATAACAAAGACGCGGACAGGATCACAAACACAGACATTGAGAAATACATACTTCATCGAAGGAAGAACAACAAACCTGCAACCGTCCACAATGACATTATAGCAATCAGATCGTTTTACAAGTGGCTAAAACCTGAAAATGGCTTTTTTGAGAACATCAGAACCCGCAATCCAAAGAATAACCTTCCTGTAGATGAACTGGTAGTCCAGGATGATGTCAAAGAGTTGCTGGCAGCCTGCAACAAACAACGGGACAGGGCCATTGTCATGCTCTTGTGGGATAGCGCCGTAAGGATAAGTGAAGGAGTGGGCTTGAATGTGGGAAACGTCCAGTTTGATAAGTACGGGGCTGTTGTGATTGTCCAGGGTAAAACCGGAATGCGAAGGATAAGATTGATTGATTCGGTCCCTGATTTGCAACTGTGGATCAACCAGCACCCACAAAGAGATGATCATAACGCACCGTTGTTTATCACGGATCGCAAGTATAACGGGAAATACAAGAGACTGGACAACCACACTATCAATAATATGCTCCTGGGTACTGCCGAACGCGCAGGAATCAAAAAGAGAGTGCATCCTCACGCTCTGAGGCATGGCAGATTAACCGAGTTATCTAAACAGGGATTTAGCGAAATGGAACTCCGGATATTTGCCGGATGGACAAAAGAAAGCAACATGCCTGCAACCTATATTCATCTATCAGGTGGGGACCTCGAAAACAAGATACTTGCATCAAGGGGTATCATAGAGGACAAAAACAAGGCAAAGCAGGAAGAGCTAAAGCCAATAGAGTGTCCCAGATGCAAGACCAGAAATCCATACGATTCAAAATTTTGCAGCCAATGTTCCCTGATCTTAGATCAAAAACTTGCTGAAACGCTCGATAACAGTACTAAGCCAATTGAGAACAGTCTCACACAACTTATGGAATCCAAGATCAATGAGCTGGTGGAAGCCAGGATTAACGAGATGTTACATCAAATTAAAATTTAGATTGACCTGATTGTTTCTGGGAATATTGCTCTTTTTAGCACTGGTGTAGAGAAGGATTTTTTAAAACATTTGCCTGAATCACACCAGCTGATGCTCAAAGTCGATGAACTTGCTCGGGAAAGGCTAAACGAACTTCTGGAACACCGCCAAGCCCCGGGATTATCTGAGGAGGGTTTGGGATTATCCACCAATCGAAAATTTCACTGCGCTTACAATTGAATCCGACCGAAGTTCTTCAAGTTTCAGGTGTCTGGCTCCGAGGGCTTCTGATATCTGCCGTGCAAATCCGAATCTGATAGCCCCCACCTCGGTATCGATAACAGTAGAAGGAATACCGTCCATCCTGAACTGTGATGCGATGCTTATTGTCTCATCCATAGCCGATTTGCCCTGCATGCTGACATTTGCCTTGCCATCTGAGATCAGGATAAGAAATGGACACGCATCAGGCTCGCGTCTGAGCTCGGACTGTATGACCTCGTATCCTTTTGTGAGACCGTGAGGAAGTGGCGTCTTACCACCGGTTGGCATGATATCAAGATACTTTTTGGCAAGTTCGACACTGGATGTAGGCGGGAGCAGGAGTTCAGCTTCCTCGCCCCTGAACGCAATAAGCCCCACACGGTCCCGTTTCTGGTATGCATCTATTAGCAGGGACAGTACCGCACCTTTTGCAGCCGTCATGCGCTGCCGGGCACCCATGGAACCGCTGGCATCCACAACGAAAAGTACCGTATTCCCGATCTTTTTCTCACGCACCTTTTTCCTAATATCGGACTGTTCGATGGCGATCGCTTTCCCGTTCTTTTCACGCCTGATCTGGTGCGGAGCCGCAGCCCGGAATGTCGCGTCAAATGCAACATCGTTAGTCCTCTCATGTGGAATTGCACTTTTGACATACCTGCCAGACTTTGAATCAGTTCTTGTTTTACTGCGCCTGCCTGAACCATTCCTGCTCATCGGGATCTGCTTGGCTGAGAGCTGCTTTACATGATAGGTTTCCCCGGTTTCAAAAGTGGTCACATCAACCTCATCTGGCACATCCTGACTGTGATGGGAAGTGTCATTGTTCTGCTCAGGGTCCTGAGGTTGTTCCATATGTTGTTTTTGTTCAGGCTGCTCCATCTCCCTTTCCTGTTGTTGCTTCTCTTGCTGCTTTTCTTTGTGCTTGTTAATCGTCTCGTCCAGTTTCTCCTGGTTTCCGGACTGTTCCTCGAAGGGTTTTCTTCGCATCCTGTGTGACAGGACAAGTTCGGCAGCCTCCTTCACATCCTCCTCTGTGACCTCTGTCCGCCCATTGAAGGATGCAATGGTGCATGAAGTCTTCATCATCGTGATATCGGCACGGTGACCGTCCACCTGCATATCGATGCATATCTGCGCGATCAATTCAAGTATATCATCCGTTATCCGAACATCCGGAAGCAGATCCTTTGCAGCAATGATGCTCTTGCACATTTCCATCTCGGATTCCTTCCACTCTGCTGCAAATCCCTCATGGTCGTTCTCATATGCAAGCCTTCGCTTGATGACATCGACCCTGGCAGGGGCATCATGTATACCCTCGATATCAACACATAAGCCGAACCTGTCAAGTAACTGCGGACGCAGTTCCCCCTCCTCGGGATTCATTGTTCCGACCAGGATAAACGAAGCAGGATGGGAAAACGACACTCCCTCGCGCTCCACAGTGTTAACACCCATGGCAGCAGAATCCAGCAGCACGTCAACGATATGGTCGTCCAGAAGGTTGATCTCATCCACATATAGTATACCCCGGTGAGCCGCAGCCATTACTCCGGGTTCGAACTGTTTTTCGCCTTTTTTGATAGCATGTTCTATGTCCAGGGTTCCAACCACCCGGTCCTCGGTTGCACTGACAGGCAGGTCAACGACCCGCATCTTACGACGCTCGCTCTTCAATTCTCCCTGCTTTAGTTTTTCGAGGCAGGCGCTGCACATCTCATTTGTATTCCCGGGGTTGCATCCGAAGATGCAGCCTTCCACAACTTCGATCTCGGGAAGAAGGTTTGCAAGTGCACGCACAGCAGTGGACTTTGCGGTACCCTTTTCCCCCCTGATCAGGACTCCGCCGATCTTCGGGTTAATAGCATTCAGTATCAGTGCTTTTTTCATCTTTTCCTGCCCTACAATGGCAGTGAAAGGATAGGCGTTTATCGTGTGGTCTTTCATAATTTACCTGTAGGATAACTTTTTTGGTGTTGAATATGGCCAATCGGGTTTGATAGCCGACCATGTTATTCATAAGATAATCGAGTCGTGGGGCTTATATCCCGCGTGGCATGCCATCATTACCTTCACCTAGTTCTGGATACATTTTTATAAAAACGTAATACTAATTAAAACTTTTCTTCAAAAAATGCATATAAATTACCTGCAGTCACATTACTGGCAGTTATTACCTCATCATTAAAAAAGTGGGAGCACAAAACCCCCGAAAATATCTCTTGCATACGATATATCTGCTCTCCAGACATCACAACCCATACAGCATCTTTGTAGGTCAGGTGAAGATGTACATTCACTACCTTGTTAATCCCCTGATCACACGATACCTTGATGCAGTCTACTGTATTCTATCCAGTTCTCAATGAACTTTGATATCTTGATTGTAATCTTTAGGGCATTTCGTTTTACCTTTCCCTGTATCTTCTGGATATCAGAAAAGTGGTGACAAGGAGTGAACCAAACATAGTTACCGCTTCGAACCCGGGAGAATCTTTTGTTTCTGATGTTGCCTCAACTGTGTTTTCTGGCTCTACAGACATCGATATCTCCCCTGTAGTTGCCTCCATTTCAACCACAAGAAATGAACCGGAAGGAGCCGCATAGTCCCCGACCGCCTGGAAACGTATGGAATTTGTTCCGGACACCAGATACCCTGTGATGTCCCGCACATCAACATCCAAGTCCGGATGGGGTGTACCGTCACAGATACCGGTCCAGATCATGTCATTGACCTGCAGGTTATTAGCATCCCAGTTCCCTGATTGGATAATGGTCCATAATGTAGCAGCCTTGATAATCCCATCTGAAATCGTCGGAGTCATCATTTCGGTGACCGTCTCTTCGGGCGATGTCTCGTAGAGGGAAGTAACGTCATCCTCCATCTGTGAGTTGAGGATGTCACAGCCCTCGTTGATCCAGTATTCGATGTCCTTTCCGGTTTCATCGGTGTATACTACCAGCAGTCCGATACCGTCCATGCAGAAGAAGTCACCATCCGGTCCGGTGTTTTCTATGACCACAGTATGGCTTCCGATGCCATCAACATAATCGGTGATATCATATGCCCATGTACCGCCGGGATAATCGTATATGCCCCATCCTTTCCTGTCATCATATTCAATTTCCGGTGACAATATGATGCCGTCGAAGGTCAGGCTTATAGTCGGATATATTCCGGTTGTGCCCTTTGCGCCCCAGGTCCAGTAGTTATAGAGCCGCGCAAACTTCACAACCGCACTCTCAGGAATATCGACCATGTGATATACGGTATAGGTATCACCTGTATGCAATTTACCGCTGTAATAACTGTCGCCAGTCGTATAAAACAATCCGCCTCTGATGGAGTCGTGCTGGTAGGTCGTAAGTGGCTTGTCAGCCGTGTATCCGTTTATTTCCTGTGCTGTTGCCGGTATCACCAGCATGCACAGTAGTATACCAAGCAACATCGGTGTAATCGCTTTTTTTAAGTTTTTAAGCATATCATTTACCTCATATCTTTGAAATTATTTTAACTAGTTTTACTGGCAACCTTCCGCCCAGAATATCAGCGTTCCTTTCTTGTTGCCGACTCCTGCATAGGTACCCGGAACGGCAAGTGCGGCTGAAACATCACACTCGCTCTTCCTGTTAAGCATCATGTCGAACTGGTCCCAGCTACCATCATTGAGTGAAACTCCATCTACGAACAGGTTGTTTGCATCGTCTGTCACATCTACCGTAATGGTGGCATTTATGACGCCACCGTTAATGAGTGAAAGTGTCTGTTGCGGACTGGTCTTACCAGGTGCAAGTGTTCCAAAATCAAGGGACCCTGGTGTCACCTCCAGGGACACTGCTGCCAGGACATTCACCATAAGGTTTACATCAGGACCTCCTGATGAAGCATTATCACTGGGCGTAGCAGTAGGTGTTGTGGTGGGGTTATCAGTGGATGTATCTTCTGGTTGCTTGTTACGTGTATATCCATTATCTATCTGGGATTGAAGAACTGTGATGGTTGTAGAATAGTCTGGGGCAGCCATATATTCCTGCCCGCAAAGATTGCATTTAAGATGGGGAGTCGGTACCCTATACACTGCCGGGCGATTGGTAACAGACTGATAAGAAAAAGTTTTTTTCTCACCCGGACCGATATCGAATTCCCAGATCAGGTCATGTTTATCATCAGTAACACTGCCGTCGATAATACTGAACCCCATGGGAAGCACATCTGCCAGCACGGCATGTACCGTCCGCTTTTGAACATTGGTCACTCCGATAATAGTATAGAACTTAGCATCTTGACTTCCACTGCCGGTCGTAATTTTGGAAATCTTAAAAGGTGGCTTGATTCTGATCTCCTCACACGCCCCGATATTTTCGTCCCCATCGTCACATGTTACATTTGCAGATATGGACATGTTGTCAGAAAGCCTCTCAGGGAACTTGAACCTGACATTCTCAGATTTGAATGAGCCGTCCTCTATACTGACATATTTGTATTTGGTTTCATCAACTATGTTCAGTCCCTCTGCACCGACATTCAAGCGTATGTTATTAGCTTTTGTTTCCCCCACATTTTTAACAGTAATACTGGCAGTTACCGTCTCATCCAGAAGATATTCCTTATCATCCACATCAATCGTTACAGAGATTCTCGAAGAGGTCTGGACCTTCTTGATTCTGATGGTAAGCTCTGCCTTTGGGTCATCGGGCCAGTTTCCAAAAACAGGGAATTTGTCTTTGTCCGTGATCCTGAGCCCTTTGATTTCAATTTCATCCTCCTCGATGCAAGTCCACTTCGTATCGTTGTTTTTCAATATGTTGGAACCGGTAACAATTCCGTCCTTATATACTCTAATATTAACCCCACCGTATCCGTCGAAATCCACAACTTCGATGGTGTAACCGTCTTTATCTATCGAAGGATTGGAATAGCTGAGTATACAGGTGGTTGCATCCCACTCGTTATCTGAGAGTGCATAAGAGGTGCCCGTGAACAACAGAAGGATGATGGGCACCACTGTGGTGAGCCACATCATTGCTGACATCCTCATTCTCGCCTCCGTATCCCGACCACAATGATACTGATAAGAACCAGTGCTGCAAATAAAATAGATAAAAATGTACCTGATCCCCCGAACACGGAATTCGCAGATGAATTTGCAGCTGCGGTTGAGTCATTGCTATTATTGATGCTTAGGCGAGTACTTCTGCCGGGAGTGAAAGACATCACTTCATCGTAATCACAGTGCACAATGACGAATTCTGTTGCTGTGTTGTTTGATTCGTCAATGGCATCCACTATAATCCAGTTCATCCCCTGCTCAAGCACAACCGAAGCGCTCCATTTATTGCCTGCCAGTAACGCTTCAGCACCGTTTACCAGCATGGTGGTATTCCTGCTTGATTCTTCGATTGTTCCCCCTACTGTGACCGTATTTGAAGAAGTAAAGATTTGATCGTACAGGGGACTGCTTATCGTGATATTGGGTGGGGTCCGGTCAAGTATATCCACGGTAAAGGGTGTGTTATTGTTATTGTTCTCCCGCAATTCGGATACAATATCAGTATAGTCTGCCATTACCTTCAGGACGTGACGTCCCGCAGATTTAGGTGTCCATATGAAATCCACACTTCTGTTCTGCCCATTGTTAACACTCGAGACCTGTGCCTTTGACACAATCTCCCCATCCGAATAGAGTGCGGCACTGAATCCGAAGGCAGGACCGGTTCCGATGTTCGCAATATGTGCTGTAATTGTATTTTCGACATCAGTATAAAGTTCAGGAATGCTGACCTGCTGGATTATAAGGTCCGAATCCTCTTTCATTTCCCCGCTGTAGACCGTCAGTACAGCCAATACGGGATGAATGTAATCCTCATCACCGCGGTCAAACTTTGCTTCCGATGATTCTTCCAGAAAATCGGTCACATCAAAGGTCAAGAGGTCAAAATAACCGGTCGAGGACGCAACGTCATCGCCGTTCAACTTGTTATCGTTAAAATACAGGTAATCGTTTTCATAAGGAGAACCGCACAGGTATGCAACTGTCAATCTGGCTGCCGAGGCTTCTGTATCGATTCCGGAAAAATACGCATATGCTTCGTTATTTTCGTCCGGGATGTCCCCTGACACACCATGGAGGTTAAGATTCCCATCATTTATCCAGTACTCAACCTGTTCTCCATCTTCGTCCTTGCATACTGCAACAAGGACAATACCGTAGACTCTGCCATCAAAATCGCCGGATGTTCTTGCAACTGCGGTGTTCGAACCGGATGTGGTGTATTCCCTGGTATTGTAGGCTACCCAGTAGACCCCATGCCCTGCACAGTATACTTCAGGATTTGTGTCCCCTTCTCCCTCAAGTTCCAAGGTGTCAAACTCATGATCATTAAATGTGGTTTGAAGTGTGCCGGTTTTTTCCTCGTTTCCACCCCATATGCCCACATACAGCTTGGAAAAGATTATTTCCCCCTCGGGTACACTGAAACTCTGGGTATAGGGAGAAGAACCGATACCGTGCCCCCCGTCGATAAATACACTTCCTTTTATGCTGCCGCTGGTTGTTTCATTAAGCTTATCCTCATATGGTACGCCTTCAAAATCAGAGTCTGCCAAAGCGATATGGGTCGAGAAAGAAAAGAGGATGGCAATCAGTGTAATGGAGAGGTAAATGTGCTGTTTTATTACATCAAGGTCACTAATTTTAGTTTGTTTTCTTGTTTTTAAGGTAATAGAAACCACCTGCTCCAATGATCACAAGTGCCAGTAACATGCCCAGCATTATTCCTGAGTTTGATACTGTGGCATGTACGGGCACTTTGATTCCACTGCCCACACTGAAATCCGAAGATTGTGAGGAACAGACTGCATATACCTTAAAATCGAGTTCTCCTTTTGTGGATAGCGGGGGTTTTAATTTTAATATCACTTCTTTATTTTCATTAACTCCAAGACTGAAGTTATCAGGAGATATCTCGAACCAGCCAGCATAATCCTCATCTACATACACCCGATAATTGGAAACCTCGGTACCGGTATTTATCACAAACAGTGATTTTGTATCCGAGCCACCAGCCTGTGCACTGAAATTCAGGTTACCGGGTGTGACACCCACACCTATTGCCGATACAGTTTGTGACAATGCTATGCAAATTGTGATACATATTATTATTTTTTTCAGCACTGTTGCCACCACTGGACATTTTGGTATTATCGTGTGATACGGTTGGAATATATAACTTGCTATTGTGCTTTCATCAGATAAGCACAATCATCATCATGAATTTGGAACCCTGCTCATTCTGCCCCTGTCCAGAATATGAGGGAGCCCTCCTGTATCCCGACTCCTGTGTAATCCACAGGCACACCAAGCACAACATTCGCATTCACAGAAGTTCCCTTTGCAAGTTCCTGGGAGTAGGCAGACCAGCTTTCTGAATCAAGCAACAACCCATCCACGAAAAGATCACCTGCAGTATCTGTCACATCGGCTGTTACGACAATGCTATGGCTGCTTTTACTGCTGAGGATAAGCTCCTGCTCGTCACTCTTTCGCCCCGGTGCAAGTGTCCCAAAGTAAAGCGAATCAGGTGTTACCTCCAGTGAGACAGTGGGCAGGATTGTTGCATGAAGTTGCACTATCCCGTTTTCTGCGGTGGGCTCTGAGATGTGCTTTAACACGAGTATTGCTCCTACTGGACAGAGAAGATCGTCTCCACCTCTATCGAGCAAGACCACATTATCAGTGGCAAGGCTGGAAGTCACGTCCCATTTTTCCAGATCAAAGCAGCCACCTCTCCAGATGTTGCCCTGATCATCAGTCCCTGCTCCATCCGACGAGTCCTCTGCTATCAGGTTCGAGTTGAACCACAGACTGTCATTGGGCACCCCCTCGCTCTCCTCACTGCCCCATATATATGCTGTCCAGAGGGTTGCATTGTTCACACTATCGAGGTTCGTTATAGCTGCAAACGAAGTGCTGGTAGTGTTTTGATATGCATCAAAAGGTGAGTGGTCACCATGCAGCAGGGGATTTCCCTCATTGACCCAGTACTCGATATTCTCAGGATTATCCCCTCCTTCATACACAACAAGCAGAGAAATTCCCCATGATTTTGTGTTGTTGCCTGCATTGGTACCAAGGTCTGCAGTGGCGGTATTGTTACCATTCACAATGAAATCTTCCACATTGTCGTAATATGTCCAGTACATGCTTTGATCCGGTTTGTAGTTTGCATACACCTTCGGATTATCTGTCAGTTTTGTGTAATTCCCAAGAAAGTGCCCGTTCAGGGATGCATTTATCCAGGGTGTATCCTTTGCACTCACATATAGACGCGCCCATTTCACTGTCCCGTTGGGCACCGTGAAGTTCTGGGTGTAACTGGTGGTATACTCTTTACCATGACCGCCCCCGACATAGATGCCCCCATTGACATTACCCTGTTTAATGGTCTGCAGCGGGACTCCGTCAATGTTCCAGTCGACCGCCTCTATATCCAAGGTGAGCACAGCCAGCACCGGATGTACATAGAACTCGTCACCGCGGTCAAACTTTGCCTCAGATGATTCTTCCAGAATATCGGTCACATCAAAGGTCAAGAGGTCAAAATAACCGGTCGAGGACGCAACATCATCGCCGTTCAACTTGTCATCGTTAAAATACAGGTAATCGTTTTCATAGGGAGACCCGCATAGGTAGGCAACTGTCAGCCTAGCTGCCGATGCTCTGTCGGGATCAATTCCGGAAAAATACGCATATGACTCGTTGTTTTCTACAGGCTCGTCCGCTACCAGTCCAAGTCCATGGAGGTTCGGGTTCCCGTCACTGATCCGGTATTCAACTTCTTCTGCATCAGGATCATCATAAACTGCCACAAGTACGATCCCATATACCCTGCCATCGAAATCACCGCCGGTCGTCACAACGGAATCTATCGGACCGGAAGTTGTAATGTCAGTGACATCGTAAAATATCCAGTAGACACCATGACCGGAACAGTATACATTTGGATTGGTGTCATTTTTCCCTTCAAGTTCCAATGTGCCCAGATTCTCCCCATTGAAAGCAACAGCTATGCTGCCGCTTTTTTCCTCGCTGCCACCCCATACCCCTACATAGAGTCTTGCCCATTTGACTGTGCCACCGGGAACAGTGAAAGACTGGGTGTAGGGAGAAGAACCGATTCCATGACCGCCATCCACATAGACCCCGCCTCTAACAGTGCCCTGTGTTACCCCGGCAAGTTCATCCGTATAAGGGACGCCTTCAAAGTTATAGTCAGCCAGTGCCGGCTGGACAGCCAGTGACGCAAGCACAGCTACTACGATGCACGAAAGAAATGTTTGTAGATTTATTTTGTTCATTACCATTGTAAACAGTATTACCTCTTAAACCGGTTTTGTTATTTCTTTTTGCTCAGTACCTGCAGGGTAATCAACAACACAGACACACCTGCAAACAAACCAAATCCGGGAGTTGATTTTGCAGATGATGTGTATTTTCCGTTGATCGCCTTTGCCTCGATTTTTATCTGGTTGCCCTCCGGGTCATAGGTGATAAGTTCATCTACCTTGACGGTCAGGGGGGTGGAGCCGCTTTTCCCGGCATCCTCGAATGTAATTGTAGCAAAGTCGATGTGACCGCTGATGCCATACAGGTTCCATGCTGCTATCTTCACCTCACCGATGTCGTTGTCAGCATTCCAGGCAACAACAGTAGAATCCTCGGAACCCGTTACATCGGTAACATGCACGATAGAGGGATCATATTCTATAGTTATGGCACCTGTACCGTAATTACTGACGGATTCCATGACTACGGCTACCATACATGTTCCGTCCGTGTCTGCGGCTATGTTTCCGATGGATACGGTGACTTCACCTGCTGACGCCGGAACAATAAGGGTCGTCATAATGAATATAAGAATAACCAGCGATAACTGTCCATTTTTCATGTGTTTCATTTGCATCTCCAAAAAAAATAAAGTGATGCCCGTCAGGACATCACTTGGTGGTTTCATGTTTATGGTGCCGGTTCGAGACCTACAGTATACCTCGCGATATAGAGTGCATCACCCATGTTGGTGATATGTTCATCGTAGCCATCAGCAGGCTGAACATCGCCAACAAATTTGAAGCGGTTTAGGTTAAAACCTTCAGGTTCAATTCCCACAGTATATCTTGCGATATACAATGCGTCACCCATATCCACCACGTTGTTTTTAGTAACATCGCCGCGCCTGTACACTGTCAGTTCGTTGGTAGTGTCTGTAGCAGTGTTACCTCCGTTATCTGTGGCAGTAACCACAAATGTGTGAGGAACGAGACTAATTCCAGCAGTGGCGGTTGCGGTCACTTCGTATTTACCAGAATTGAATGACATCGGGGTCTTGGACGAGCCGCCAATGGCTGACAGGTCAACTGTAACCGACTTTATACCGAGACCGGAATCAGTAACAGTCGCAGAAATCACAGTTTCGTTATCTCCAGTATGCCTCAGCCTTCCGTTGCTGTTGAGGATACCGGCATTATCTTTGCCAAGCTGTGATACTGGTGTTGATGTTGCCTCTACTTTCAGATCAGTATCCGGGTCCATGATGTTGATTGTTGCGGGAACAGCATATGCATGGATATCATTTCCATAGATATCCTGTAACAAGCCAACACTCAAAGTAAGTTCAGGGCTTTCTCCTGCGCCACTATCAACATAAAGCTCTACTGTTGCCAGCACCACGTCTCCTTTTACGCCATCCTGGTTCCAGGCAGACATCTCCAGAACGCCATCATCTTCTGGATCATAAGCAGTTACTATGGAATCAGGACTGCTGTGGACCGCCACGAAATCGAAGTAGCCAGTATCATATTCCAGGTTCATCTCCACAGTGCCGTAGAACTGTTCAAGGTCATTGGCTGTGATTGGAACCATGATGTGCCTTCCAATTTCTGTGTTCTGATTACCACCGAGGTCAATCTCATACCCTAATTCTGAGATCAGGATCGCGTTTGTGGCACTGTAGCCATCGCCCCTGTCCTGGAATGCTACTGTGTTGGGGTCAGCGTTTAATACAGACACATCTTCAATGTCAGTTCCGGTGCTACCAAAAATGGTCGTCCATGGGTCGCTCCAGTAATTGGTATTGAAGTAAAGTCTGCTATGCTTTTCAGGAGTGCTTCCTGTAGCCTGAGCAACAGTGAACAGAGTGGGATTCCCCCCTGTCGCCTCAGGCATATAAAAGGTGGATGTAGCATCTTCAGGAACTACATGGTAAGAGTATCTTTTAGCTGAGGAACTGTAATAATACTGCGTGAGCAGGTCATATCCTTCTGCTATGTGATATTCTTTCTTGTTCTTGGAACCGTCCTCATAGATGACCAGCAGTGCCATACTATAAATAGCTGGACCATCGGTACCGCCATCGTTGGTCAATACTGCCTGGTATGCATCGTCACCTGTGACATACTGGGTTACGTCATAGGCAAAGGTGCCGTATTTGTTGTCATAAGCACCAAATCCTGGGGAATCTTCATATTTCGCATCTGTGGATATGGAGTTCCCGTCAAAAGTCATAGTCAACTTCTCTTCAGGATCAGATGGCAAGGTACCCAAGGTAGATTTGTACGAGTTGTAGTACATGTAGAGTCTTGCCTCTTTCACAGTACCACTACCTATGCCTTCTACGGCTTTGCTTATCTGGTTGGTATCGCTGCCGATGTTAAAGTTCACGGTATATGTAGACCATGAGCCGCTACTAAGATAGGCAGAGTCACCAAAGGTGTAGATCAGGTCTCCTACCACTTCACCGGTTTCGTAGTTTGTAAGTGGTTCATCTCCACCGTATCCCCACGCAGATAACGGAAGGATGCTGGTGCCTGATACATAGGTAACTGACAGGTCATTGTCCTCATCTGATTCGGAAACCGCACTTCCCGAATCTGCCATAGCTGATACGGTGGTATCCTGCAATACCGTGGGTTCCCATTCGAAGTCAAAGGTCTTTTCTTCATCGATATTCAGACCTGTAATTGTCTCAGTACCGCTGGCAAGGGTTGTGCTGCCATCGGTTATCTCCCATGCCACATCAAAACTGCCTGTCACGTCAGCAGTTCCCTGGTTTTTCACATGTACCGTAAAGACGTTGGTTGCGTCCACAAATATATTCTGGTACGGATCGATATTTGTCACAACAATGTCCGGCTCAGTAACCACTGGTACGTAGTTTGTGTAGGTACCGTCTGTTGCAGTATGAGTTAGTGCTTCACTTCCAGGGTCTGACAGCATAGTATTGCTAAAGGTCAGGTCAGATACCCCAAGTGCAGCTTGACCTTCCAATGTCAAAGTTGCAAGGGTATATGTACCAGCACCTGTAGAAGCTCCCATGTTACCTACCGTTATATAGGTACCGCCATTATAGATGGTACTTGAGCCCCAGAGGACATAGGATGCTCCGGATATATCAACAATAGAGTTATCAAAGTTAATATTCACTTGGTAGCCTGCAAAGTCTGTGTCTGCATCCAGCATCATATCCACTGTTGTGGAACTGCCTGAAATTCCTGTACTATCCTGAGGAGCAAGGTAGAAAGTGTTTGCAGCCATGGCTGTTGGCATTGCTGCCATTGCCACTAACACTAACAATGTCCTCAGCAATATATTATTAATTCTCATTTCGTACCTCCTGTTTTTTTCACAATTTTTTATATAATAGACAGCGATTTGTGCTGCATATTAATTTGAATAATAAATTTTCATCGATTGTAATTTCACGGAAGCGGGTATTCTGGATTTATTGCTCGATTTCGTACTTTCACAGCATCAAAAATATTGATATAGTCATCCTGATTGGCGTCCGCTGCCCAAGAACATTCCAGTATATAAGACGGATTTATTGCACGATTTCTGGTTTTTACAGCATCGAAAATATTGACAGATCCGTCCACGTTCACATCCCCAAGCATGTCAGGTCTGACCTCCAGTACAGCCAGTACCGGATGGAGATATGGATCAGTGCCCCTGTCAAATGTTGCTGCGTTATTCTCAGCCGTCAGAATGGAAGCTCCATTGATTGCACTGTTCCACCATTCATCGATATCAAAAGCACCCTGCCAGGAATTGCCCCATTCATCGCTGCCACGCCCATCCGCAGCATCGGTTATTACGGAACCTGCGTTAAATTGAAGTGTATCGGCATCGAGTGGATCTCCCGCAAGGTAAACGGTGGAAAGTATCGCGCACTTGCCATCAGGATTGGCTATCGTTCCGCTGAACAGGGTCGTTGCCGTATTGAATAGGCTGTTAAGGTTCCAGTGCCCATCGTTGATCCAGTATTCCACTTCTGTCTTAGCCGGGTTTTCAACTGCAGCTACCAGCACCATGCCATATATCCTGCCATCAAAAGAAGGACTGATTTTGGCAGTGCTTGATACTGCAGTATTGGTGCCACTTGCAGTCAGGGATGTAACATCGTAGTACACCCAGTACACACCATGACCGGTACACCAAACATTTGCATTAGAGTCCAGTTCGCCTTCAAGGGTGAGCGTGCCAAGATCGTTTCCGTTGAAAGTGGTCTGTAATGTACCAACGTACGTCTCAGTGCTGCCCCATACTCCCACATACAATCTCGCAAAGTTCACTGTCCCGGACGGAACCGCAAAATCCTGAGAATATGGTTGGGATACGGCATCTGCTATGCCATGACCACCGCCGACATAGACTTCGCCGTTTATCGTGTCGTGTGCCGCTGTAATCAGGTCATATCCGTTATAATTATACACCGCTGATGCAGGGGATGCAAAAATGCATGCCATAAGCAGCAGCAAAGCTATCTTGATTGGTTTCATTCCACCTCACCTCATATATATGTTTATCCAGTTAGTATTCAGTAATCATTATACCTGCTGTGCCCAGAACATCAGTTTCCCTTCTTTTTCTCCTACACCGGCATAATCAACAGGAACCTTGAGCCTCAGATCAGCATTTACCGTGCCGCTTGGATTCAGCCGTGTCTCGTAAACTGACCATCCTGCATTGTTTATCTGCAGACCGTCGACATACAGGTCCTGGGCAGTATCTGTAACCTCTGATGTCACATCGATGGTGTTCGATCCTTTATTCTTGATGAGCACCTCGTGATTTGCACTTATTTCCCCGGGTCCGAGGGAACCGAAATAGACAGACGAGGGGGTGACCTCGATGGATATTGCAGGGATGATATAGGCTGTCAGGGACACCGTACCCCCACCTGCCGGAGCTGGCGTTGGTGTCGGCTCTGATGACAATGTGTGCCTGAGCACTAAAAAGGCGTTGCAGGGCGCCATGTAATCGTCTACTGCCCTCATTTTGACAGTATTATCGTTATAAACAAGGTGATCCAGTACATCCTGCTCGTCCACATCCAGATCGGCATAGGGTGTACCATCATATATTCCGGTCCAGCTCTTGGAGTTGAACATCAGCATATCGTCAGGATCGTTTCCTGACTGGACCACTGTGGTAAGTCTGGCTTCTTCGACTGCCGTTGGGTCGATTGACCCGGAAAACACTGTCTCTGTGGTGGATTCCTCAGGAGTGAGTCCCGCTTCCTCCTGGGATGACAGGTAATCACAGCCTTCGGCTATCCAGTACTCCATCTCGTCTCCATCCGGATCGCTGTAGACCACCAGCAGACCAACTCCACTTACTGCAAAGTAACTGCCATCAGGTCCGGTATTCACGATCAAAGTCTCATGATCTCCGGACCCTGTTATGTATTCTGTGACATCATATGCCCATGTTCCCCCGGGATAGTTATAAGGTTCGAACCCTTTGCTGTCATTATATTCCGCATCCGGGGTAAGTTCATCATCGTCAAAAACGAGTTTCAGGTCAGGATATCGTCCGGTTGAACCTAGCGCACTCCATGTCCAGTAGGCATAGAGCCTTGCAAACTCTACAGTAGCACCGGACGGGATAGAAACGGAATGAGTAACTTCATATTCAGCATTCGTATATAGCTTGCCGCTGTAATAGCTACTGCCAGTGGTATAGGTCAGGTTACCTGCGAACGTATCATGGGAAAAAATCGTCAGGGGATTGTCACCGTCGTACCCGTTGCTTGAGTCTGAGGATGCAATTACGGAAAGGGTACCGTCATCAGTGGTTGAAGCTATATTGTTGTATGAAGTATCAATGAGACTGTTAACTTCAAGGGTCAGGGGTGTCGAACTTCCTCCACTGCCAACCGCATTGAACTTGACACCTGCAAACTCCACGTCGCCGCTTACTCCAGCTATGTTCCATGCCGAGATAATAACACTACCGGCACTGTTGTCGTAATTCGCCACAGTGACAGTGGAATCAGAAGTGCTTTCCACGGTAGTGACCACTGCAACGGCTGGATCATATGTGACTTCAATTGTAGCTGTCCCGTAATTGGTAATATCATTGATCATGATGGTAGCAATGACATCGTTGCCGCTTTCCACACTGACATCACCAATGGATACCACGCTCTGGGCTGCCTGCCCTTCGCTAATAAAAAATAATGTAATCAAAAAAAGTAAGATAATTTTTCGGACATTGATTTCGATTTTCCGTTCCATATCATACCACCGTTCACCCTTCATAACATTAATATCAATTTTAGATAAAATAAGTATTACAAATTTAACTATTTGTAACACCTAATGTGAAGAATATGTAGTTTAGTAGGCATATATATTCCTTTCCATTTTTCTCGGCTAATTGCCCTTATTTTGTGAAAAGGAGGCATAAAACAATTATAAATATAATAATGACGATTTGGTTACACCAATCCAGCGTACGTTATAACCTTGAATGAATCCATGGTATTGTGCGCAGTTACATCTTTAAATTAGAGTATAGATCGTAATGGCACTCTTCAATTATATCTGCATAAAACCCTGATTACTTGTATATCTGAATATATTTTACTTCATGTTACTAAAATAAAAATATATCTTACCAACAAAGCGGCTGACAGGATAACCTTTAAGTGGAAAAAAAGTTGAAGCCATGGCATGCAAAATTAGTTAGGTTATGTACGGTCATAAGTGGTAGAGGGAATGTTCCCTCAATATTATCCACTTTCAGTCATATGTTTCAACGTTCGGTATTTTCCAGGCAAGGATATTCTTTTCATGTGTTTTGAGTTATGTGTGCAACACGTCTTTTACACCTGCTTTTTCATGATTTCAATATCGAGCTCAGATTGGGGCTGTGCCCCCGAAACCAATAAAACTCAGATACAGTCCGGTTACCGTGAAAACAACTGTATACAGAAGAAAAACGTAATCATTACCTTTAAGCTTGAGTTCTTTCACATAGGTCCTGTTCGCAGTTGCACGAAATCCTCTCGCATCAGCTGCAATCGCAATTTGTCTGCCACCCCGCAGGATGTTAATGACCATAGGTACAAAGAGGTATCTCAAAGCCTTTATTTTTGTACTTATACCGCCTTTCAGTTCAAGTCCCCTTGCTTTCATCGAATTTACGATAATGGCACATTCCTCTATCATAGAAGGGGCAAAACTGACCGCAGAGGAAACCATGAACGCAATCTCATAGGGAAGACCAATATGGTATTCGCGGTTTCCTACCTTTAGACAGGAAAATCTGACAAGTGCAATGATTAACTCACTGGGATGGGTGGTAGCCACCACCACCATTGCAGCACTCACAGTGGTCATGAAACGGAAAGACTGGAATAAACCGTACATTGCACCGTCAGAATAAAGACAGATTCCCCCGGTCAAATATCCAATAACCGGAAAAGTAGACGGTACAATGGTCAAGAAAGGTTCTTCAGCCCAGTAATAGAACAGAGATTGCGATATAACGAACCCCAACACAATGGCGCCAAATAACCAGACCATTGCCCTGATTTTGCTTATTGAGGGAGCCAACATGAACCAGAAAGGCAGAGTTGAGAGGAAGAGCAGGACCAGTAACCATGGAACACCCAGCACAACTGTCAGGATTGACAATCCGAACAGCCACACTAATTTCACTCTCGGGTCCAGCCTGTGGATAACAGTATCTTTCTGTTCATAACGGAACAACCATCTCAACATGTATCACCTTCACACAAAAAATAAAACAAATCAAACTATTTGTTACTTTTGTAATGATATCATTTATGAATACATTTATTGCAAATAAAATTAATCGCTAAAAAACATCTGCAACACGGGACTACGGCTGGAGAAAATACAAATGGGCAAACAAAAAGATCGGGAGAACATCCGGTTACATATCAAAGACCTCACTTATTATTATCCACACTCTGATTCACCGTCTATCAAGGATGTGAACCTGAATATCGAGCCAGGGGAGTTCATACTGCTTGTGGGACCGAGCGGTTGTGGAAAAACCACTCTTGTCCGGTGCCTGAACAGGTTAATCCCTGAAGTAGCAGGGGGCGACCTGCAAGGGAACATAGTGCTTAATGGAAAAGATACCGGCGGGAAAAAAGTCAATCAAATTGCCTTACATGTAGGAATGGTATTCCAGAACCCTGGCACACAACTGTTCTCCCTGACAGTTGGTGAAGATGTCGCTTTCGGACCTGAGAATCTGGGTCTTGACAAACAGGATATTCTCAAACGTGTAGATTCCTCGCTAAAAGCAGTTCGAATGGAGGATCTTCAAGATCATTTTATCTTCACGCTCTCGGGTGGAGAAAAGCAGCGAACTGCGATTGGGGGAAACCTTGCAATGGAGCCTGATATACTCGTCCTCGACGAGCCTACGTCAGACCTTGACCCTGTGGGCACTAAAGAAGTGCTGGACATCATCAAACGGCTGAACAGGGAAAAGAACATGACCATAATCCTGATCGAACACAAGATCGATGAGGTCATAAAACTCGCAGACCGCATGATCGTAATGGAAAACGGCAGGATATCACTTGATGGGAATCCCTGCAATATCTTCGAACAGGAGCATGACCACCTTAAAAGAAACGGTATATATCCTCCACAGATTACAGAGGTATCCCATGTCCTGAGAACAAAGTATGGTCTTAAGGCACCATCTACCTATGAACCAATGCTGGAATTCCTGACAGGGTTATTAAAGGATTCCTCATGCAGCTCTTCTATTGAAAATGACATCGTTCCGCCGGCAACAATCCCCCATGTCGTTATCGAAAAAATGTGGCATGATCATGAAGACGGATCAAGCGGATTGAAGGACATCAATTTACAGGTAAATCACGGAGAGTTCGTGGCATTGATCGGACATAACGGTGCCGGAAAAACAATCCTCAGCAACCATCTGATAGGTCTGCTAAAACCATGCAGGGGAAGGATTCTCATCGACGGGAAAGACATAAGCAACCTGTCAACCGCCGAGCTGGCACAGCGTGTGGGTTATCTGTTCCAGAACCCGGATGACCAGATATTCACTGATAATGTTATGGAAGAGATCAGGTTCGGGCTGAAGAACGTTGGGGTGAGCAAAGATGAGATGGATAAGCGGGTCAAAGCAGCATTGGAAATGATGGAACTTGAAGGATACGGTAACAGGCATCCGCACTCACTGTCACGGGGACAACGCCAGCGTCTGGCAGTTGCATCCATTCTTGCCATGGAACCTGACCTCCTTGTACTGGATGAGCCAACAACCGGTCAGGACCGGGGGCATGTGAATAAATTCCTGCACCAGATAAAAGAACTTAACAACCTTGGCAAAACAGTGATCCTGATAACCCATGACATGAACATTGCAGCCGAGTATGCAGACAGGACGATTGTAATGAAAAAAGGGGAGATATTCCTTAACGGCTCAACACGTGATGTGTTCTCCATGACAGAGGAACTGCAGGAAACATGTATCGAATCTCCGGTTATCACCAGGCTATCTCTTGACCTCAGAAAAAAAGGGATCGATGTTCCTGTAATGCTGACAGTGGATGAGTTTAAGCGCTATCTGGAAACAAATGATGTGGCATTGTAGGACAATTCTGCCGCATCCTCACCATTACAAGAAAATCCACCCTCCGGTCGGATTTACTTGGAGTACATAATCTTACAGATTATATACAATCAATAAACAAAACCTTCCAGAGGCATCAAAAGTAGAACCTAGAGCCGGGCTCCACTCATTTTCACGGCGGTTTCGTATCCCAGAAGACCGCCGATCAGACCGCCGGAACAGGCAATACCAAGCTGGAGCAGGATGTACCAGGTAGCATAGTAGATCTTCCACTCCACAGGTGCGAACAGCATGTAAAATACCAGGGTTGCAGTTGCGCTTCTGGCGACGCCGTAAATTACCGCGGTGAGCCGCCTGTCTGCGTAGTCCATTTTGAACAGCAGCACAAGAAGATCAACGGTAACACCTTCAAGCAGGTAGAATCCCAGCCACATGATGTGTGAACCCCATATCACCATGCTTATGAGCAGCACGACTGTGAACAACAGAGTGGCAGTACCGGGTTTCCTGACCATCTGCAGTGCCACTATCATCAGTGCTACGGTTGGTATCGCAATGACCAGTCCGTCAAACCATCCAAGGTTTACCAGCTTGCTGAAGTACCTGAAAACAACAGCGATAAGAGCGGCGATGAGTGCTATCGTTATAAGGTCGACCGTTGTGAACGTCTCAAGTATTCCAAAACGTTTTACTGCGGCGATGATGCCGATAAACAGCAACAGACTTGCCAGGATTGTGAGATATGTCACCCATGAAGGCGGAGGTATGATCCTGACCTGGTGTGCACTGACAAGTTCGCCGGTATCATGGGTTGCAGTGATGGAAAACACCACATCCTTCTTGAACTCGATCGATCCCGGGGGTTTTACATCCAGCAGGATGGTGACCAGCCCATGCGGTTCAATATCACCGATGGTTGCCGTTATTGCCTGATCGGTCTGTTCGATACTGACAGGCTGGGTAGGTATGCTTATCTCCACGTATTCAGGCACTTCCACCTTCACATAAACATTGGTCAGGGTTTCATCTGCATTGTTCTCTATATTTATTCTTGCCCTTTCCCATGAATGTCCGGCTACGAGCACATCCACAGCCATATCCTTGTTAAGGGGAATGTCCATGGTAACCGTTAATGCCTGGTCAGGGGCGGTATTTTCAGCGGTGATTGTATTACCTTCAACCGATACGGACACCGGAACCAGCAAAATCGAGATTATCAACAACGCTATGATCGTGGCATATCTCATGACCGGCCCCTCCTAAACTTTAGCAGTATGGCTGCCAGTGTTATCAGGCAAACAGCTATCACGGATACCGGGACACTGTTGCCATTAACTGAGCGCTGCTCATGGATTTCCATATATTCCCTGTCAGTGTCGGATCCTGAAACGAGTACTGCAATGATGGGGTGAATATAACCTTCGTCCCCACGTTCGAACCTGAGTGTGGTTTCGGGTTCTTTCACGGTAATTTCGAAACTGTGCAAGTCAAAATATTTCCCGGTGGCAGAACGTCCGACGTCCCTGCCGATCAGCTCCGACCCAAGGTAAAGTTCGTCGACCTCTCCTTCCGTACCTGCAACCAGCAATGTGTGCAGGGTGGCATTCTTGCCGGGAATACTGTTACTGAATGTGGTAGTGGTCGTATCTTTCCTGTTCGTATACGCCAGGGCATAATTCCCCTCGTTTATCCAGAACCTGACAGGAGGCATGGAAGAGTATTCATACACTGCAACAAGAGCGACGCCGTAGGGACCTCCGCCCGGATTGTCCGAGTTAACCGATACTTCGTTCATCCCGGAATGTACGAGTCCTGTGACGTTACAGCAATATCCTGCAACACCCCATGCAGAGTTATAGTCAGGTTCCTCCCGTATCGCCATGATGTTGCCATTGACCGTCACTTCCATGGTATCGCTGTCATCATAGTTCCACACCGGTATGTAGAGTCTTGCATAGTTCACCGCCCCTTCAGGAACCTCGAAATACGCGACATAGGGATTCTCATATGTGTAACCGTGACCTCCATCCACATATACCCCGCCATCAACGACGCCCTCCGCGATCGTATAGAGGGGGGTCCCGTCACCCTGCCACCCACCGGTAGGCGGGAACATGGACAGGACCAGCATGATACCGATAATCACTGGGATTGCTATAATACTTTTTTTGATATTCATCACCACTCACAGTTGTCTCAAAGCCCTGACAGGATCCAGCTTTGCAGCCCTCCATGCAGGATAGATCCCTGATATCACGGATATGATCAATGATACCAAAAACCCTGCCACCAGTATTTCAATATTGATTGCAGTCAGGTGCTCGAAATTACTTATCCCCAGCTTTGCCACCAGGATGGGCTTCCCGACACCATCTATCATCAGGGAAAAGAGTATCCCGAGAACGTCACCCAGTATCCCCCCAACTATACCTATTATGATGCACTCGGACAGGAACATCCTGATGACATCGAACTCCGATGCACCCGTGGCTTTTGCAATCCCGATCTCCCGTGTCCGCTCGTATACCGAGACCACCATCGTGTTAATGATCATGAGTCCGCCCACTATCAGGGATATGCCTGAGAAGAAGGCGAGGACAAGGGTCACACCGTTCATTATCTTGTTGACCGAATCGATTTCGTCCTGTGCACTGTAACAGGACAGTCCGAGCCTCTCAATGGCAGCCCTTGCAGCCGTCGCCTGGTCGGACCTGTCGACCTTCACTGTAATTCCGTCATACACGTCCTTCTCATCAAGTTCCAGTGCAGTATTGATATCAATGAAAACACGGTCATCTGCATCGGTGCCCGTGGGTTTCAACACACCCACAAGACCAAAGTTCGTGTCCTTATCAACGGACCTGCCATCTTCTCCGTATGACCTGTATTGTGCCTCTATAACATCGCCAATCCCGGCACCTTCGATTTTTTCAAATTTCTCTCCTATATCGCTTCCCAGAACCATCTGGCGTGTTCCGTCCTCAAAAACGGCACCGGTATCAATCTCAAGACCTTTCACATCCAGGTAATCCTGTGAGATGCCGATGACCTCAAAATATGTCTTATTCGTGGTGACGTACGCATCACTGACATATGGTGAGACCGCCACTCCGTAATCCTTGATGGCATCCACCTTTGCTTCCGTTATCAGGACAAGGTTCCCGCTGCTGAGCCCGGGTGATACCTCGATCAATGTCAGGTCATGTGACCGCTGGATCTCTTCCACAGCATTTACACGTATACCTTCCCCGAGGGACGCAACTCCCACCACAGCCGCAACTCCTATCGATATTCCCAGCAGGATGAGGAAGGTCCTGGCTTTCTTCATGCGTAACTGCCTGAAAGCCATTGAGAAATCTTCAATCAACAATCTCACCATCCACCATTTTTATCACCCTGCTGGCATTTTCAGCCATTTTCATGTCATGTGTGACAACAAGAAACGTAATCCCCTGATCCCTGTTTACCTGTTTCATGAGCTCGATTATCTTTTTACCGTTCTTTGAATCAATGTTACCGGTCGGTTCGTCTGCCAGGATAATCCGGGGGTTGTTTACAAGTGCCCGGGCTATGGCAACCCTCTGCTGCTCACCACCTGACAACTCGGAGGGAAGATGCAACGCCCGCTCTCCCAAACCCATTGATTCTAATAATTCCAGCGACCTCTTTTCCCTCTGAGGCTTAGGAACCCTGTTAAAATACATGGGATAGGCAACATTCTCCATTGCGTTCATGCTTGAAATAAGGTTGAACGCCTGGAAGACAAAACCTATTGTATGCCTGCGCAGCTGGACCAGACTTGCAGCATTTCCGTAATCCAGCCTTGCATTGTCCAGATAGATATCACCCGTGCTCGGCTGGTCCAGGCATCCGATTATATTGAGCAGCGTGGACTTGCCAGACCCTGACGGACCGACAATGGAAACGAACTCACCACCTGAGATCGTTATGCTCACATCATTTAGGGCTGTAATCCGACCTCCTGAGCCGAACGTATAATATTTTGACAATCCACTGGTCTCAATCATGCACAATATCGATCACCTTTTAGCTATTGCACAGGCAATGATCACCGAAAAGATACCTGACAGCAGTCCAAACCCATGGGTATCCTCAGTTTCCTGCCCGGTCGAATCCCCGTACTCCAGTACCATTATGGCATTTGTTGCCAGAAGGTAATCTCCGCTGTCCTGGATACTGGCGAAATTGTCCACGGATTTGAGATAATTAGTAACCTCCCGCTCGTCTATGGCGATCTGGACCGATTCGCTGGTGAGGTACACGTCCTTCCATGATTTTCCGCTACCGAACAGCAGCTTTATGATATCTCCCAGAATCGGTGTACCCTCTGTTTTTTCATTAAAATACAGCCTGTTGCGGGTCTGTTTTGCACCCTGGGTGTAGCCGCCTGAAGGGGACACTGTGATCAGTTCGGCCCTGTCCACCGTTTCCACATCCACATCCCCTTCAAAGTATGTTGTTGTGGTTGCCATCTTGGGGGTGATACCGTATTCCGCATAAAGCATATCACAGCCTTCATTGACCCAGTATTCAATGACAGGCATGTCCTCTGATTCATAGACAATAAGAAGTCCGATTCCCTGCATACAGAACGTCCGATCGTCTTCTGCCGAATTCTCCAGTGATATCGAATACATTCCGTCTTCGCGTATCTGGTTGCTCAGGTCATAGACATCTGTACCTGAAAAGAAGTCATATCTTGCCACAAATCCTTTTGTATCGGTATATCTGGCTAAGGATGAAACCGGAACAACACTACCATCATGGACGAGCGAGGCATTGACCAGAGGATATATGCCTTCAAGTCCGATTTTGCTCCATACCCAGTACGTATATGCCCTTGCAACCCTTATGCTCCCGTTTACCGGGATATCAACTTCAAAATTGACCGTGTATGTGTCATTGCACATCATCTCCCCCCCATATATGCTGTCTCCAAAGGTGAACTCAACATCACCCCTGTGGGTATCGTGGATAACGTTCATCAACGGGCTGTCCCCCGCATATGATGCAGACACCGGGGAGATAACAATCATAAGACTAAGTAAAATTATACACGATCTTATCGACATTGTTTTCCTCATCCGATTCGATTACCCGGTCCTTTCCATCAACCACCAGTCTCAGTGTATGACTACCCTTCGTGACCCTTATCATCATTTTCTCTTCCTTTGAAGTGCCACCATCCAGTCCTTCTATCTGTAGCGCATCGGTCAGTTCATCATCAAGATACAGGTTCACTTCAAAATTCAGGGCCTTTGATTCACCACCATTCGTGACAATCAACGGTATCATGTATTCCATCTGTTCGACTTCTGTTGTGGAGCCAATACATCCGCAGAGACACGCTGCCATGAGGACCAGAAGTATCGAAAACACCGGTTTTTTCTTCTTCCTGATACCCCCGAAGACCATTAGCATCAATAAAAGAGATGATGCCCCCACAGGATTGCTATTATTAGTGACCTTTTCCGGCTCTCCGATCTCGATCGTCAGGTCGGGTCCGGTCATGACATGTATTTCTGACACATAGAAATTGTTATCTTCATCCGCCTCCTGTAAGGTATCGTCCGGATCCACAACCAGTTCAAGGATGTGGTCTCCTGCAACGGCATTCCATTCAATTGCTGACCTGTAAACGCCGGAAGAACTCAGATAGCCGGTGGTAGTGGAGATAAAACTGCCGTCAACCTTCAGTTCGATCTTAAAATCCCCATCGTACATACGTCCAGAATTGCCTACCAGTACCGGTATCTCAACAGTCTGACCACCGACCATGACATCTTCATCGATTATAACATCCAGCGTCAGGTCGGGTTCCGGATTGATTGCTGTACCGTGCTCCACAACCAGTACAGCAAGGACCGGATGCAGGTAATCCTCTCCTTCGTCATCGCCTATCATCCCGTCCCGATCAAGATCATGCCCCCTCTGAAACGTCAGGATGTTACTCGTCTCCACATATTCGGGGACATCAAAACATTCCATATCGAAATAGCTGGTGTGTTCCCCTTTGCCGGAGCAGGCATCACCGCTCACCTCATTGGCGATATCCGTGACCCCGGTCTGATATCCCATATCCAGAAGATACTGGGGTGTAACACCAAACTGGTAACCATTAAATTGCAGGTAATCTGGAAGCCCCTTTGAACTGGTAAGATAAGCTACTGTAAGACATGCACCTTCCGTATTGTCTGAAACCGGTATATTGTCGAAACAAACAGAGGTGTTTTCATTCTCATTTCCCTGGTTCCCGCTCCACCCCCTGCCGTGCAGGTTTACGTTCCCGTCATAGATCATGTAGCTGATTTCGGGTGCTTTCGTGTCTTCATAGACCACAGCAAAAACCGCTCCGTATACCCTCCCGTCAAGTTTGTTTCCAGGCTCCCCCCGACTGGTTTCAATAGTAACGACATTTTCCCCGTTTGTTATGTCACCGGTTACATCATAATACATCCAGTAAACGCCATGACCTGCGCAGTACACGTTTTCGCTATCATCGTTGATGCCAAGCAGCAGTCTGTTACCCAGACTATTTCCATTCAGGTCGGTCCGTACCCATCCCTCATACATTTCCGTGCCACCCCATGCACCGATATACAGGCGTGCCCACCTGATCGAACCGGATGGCACATAAAAATCCTGAGAATAGGGCGGAAATCCAAGCCCGTGACCGCCATCAATATACACCCCTCCATTTACCGTACCCTCAGCAGCGATTTCAAAGGGTATGCCATCAAATGCATATTGTGCCTGAGTTACCGGGATCAATAGAATCAATAGCAAGAATATTAGTAGTTTTTTCATAATTTTTCACTTTGTTTTCTGGTGTACAGGGACAATCTTCCCATTCTTACCAGAGGATTCGTTCTTCGTATTCTCCGCAAAGTTTTTCTGCATACACGGGCTATTCCTATTTTTCTATGCAGATGACGGGATTTCCATGATTTCAAGTATTGTAATAACTTTATTAATGATCATTTTACTTTGTAATACTAAATCCAAATAAGTATGTTTCGTTTTAATCTGGTATACTAACTAATTTTATGGTTGTTTCTGTTCCCAAAAAGCTGTAAGGTTTCCTTTCGGATTTCAATATGCAAGGCGATCAGTAAATATAGTATACTTCAAGATAATGGGTTTCAATACAAAATATATTTTGTATGATAAAGTAACACGAATGTTCCAAAATCTATTAATAATTTCCAGCTTTATTTTTAATAATGTTACTAAAAAAACGCTATTATCGGATGCCGGGGCTCGCAATAGCGGCTGATGTTTCTCCTGACGGCAGGTACATTGCAGCCTTTGAAGCACCTGCGCGGCTGGAAGATGGCAGTGTGATCGGAGACTACGTGGTCCATATCCTGAGCTAAGGGGGCAATATTATGAGAATTACATCCATCATGTGGAACTCCTATGTTCCAACACTCATTACGGCGAGTGAGAAACTCGGCTTCGAACTGACCGCATATGCTACGAGAACACTGGAAGAAGAACCTGAAAAGATGGAGGATGCACTGAATGCCTGTGATGAGGCAGATGTGATCCTGCTCTACCACACGGACAGCTTCTTCTGGGAAGAACTTGATGAAAAATTAGAGGAAATGAAGGATAAGGTTCCCATCATCTGTCTTGGACACGACCCGTCCCACTGGACACTCTCGACCGTGGAACCCGGGATCGTAGCCAGTTGCTACTCTTACATTACCTATAACGGGGAGGAGAATCTTGTCAACCTGCTGCTCTATCTTGAAAAGGAGATACTGGGAGTTGAACATGATGTCGCTCCTCCGGCAAAGGTTGCATGGGAGGGACTGTATCATCCGGATGCACCACACCGGTTCCTTAATACCGAGGAGTACCTGAACTGGCGAAAACCAGTTAAAGGAAAAACGGTCGGTATGCTGTTCTCCAGGACATCGTGGGTGAACAATGTCCTGGATATTGAGAATACGTTGATCAGGGAACTTGAAAGCAGGGACATGACCGTGATACCGGTCTTTACGTATTCTGTGAGGGATGAGGAACTGGGTTCCAGAGGTATGGATGAGGTGATCAAAGAGTACTTTATGTGTAACGGGGAACCTGTGATCGACGCCCTTGTAAAACTCTCACCGTTCTTTATAATGAGCAAGTCACGCGAAGAGTCACATGCAAAAGAGGGTGTCGGTTTGCTCCGGGAATTCGATGTGCCGGTATTCCAGCCCATTATCTCCTCCTATACGACACTGGAGCAGTGGGAAGAGAAGAATGGACTTAGCGATGATATTGGCTGGAGTGTGGCAATGCCAGAGTTCGAAGGCGTTATCGAGCCGATCATCATTGGCGCTGGCAAAATGCGTGATAACTACATAGAACGCCGTCCGATCAAGGAGCGGTGCGCCAGGCTGGCAGCAAGGGTGGCGAAATGGATACAGCTTCGAAGCACACCTCTTCCGGAACGCAGGGTGGCCTTTATCCTGCACAACAAGCCATGTGCAAGTGTCGAGGCAACTGTTGGCAGTGCAGCTCACCTGGATTCACTGGAAAGTCTTGCAAGGATACTGAACCGGATGCGTGATGCCGGTTATCAGGTTGACCCGCCTGCCAGTGGCAAGGAACTCATTGACACGATCATGGAGAAAAAGGCGATCTCGGAGTTCCGGTGGACGACCGTGGATGCGATCGTTAAGAACGGTGGTGTTCTGGGCTTTGTATCAAATGATCAATATGAAGGGTTTTTCAACACACTGAGTCCTGCGGTCAGGCAGCAGATGATCGATGCATGGGGTAATCCTCCGGGCGAGGAAAAGAACGGCATACCTGCTGCGATGGTGTACGATGATAAGATCGTTATCACAGGCGTCACCTATGGAAACGCAGTTGTGTGTGTGCAGCCAAAACGCGGATGTGCAGGTACCAGATGCGATGGACAGGTCTGTAAGATACTGCATGATCCCGAGGTCCCTCCAACACACCAGTACCTGGCAACCTACCGTTATCTTGAAGATACTTTTAACGCTGATGTGCTGGTGCATGTCGGTACACACGGCAACCTTGAGTTCCTGCCAGGTAAAGGTGTGGGCTTGTCCGGTGACTGCTATCCTGACATTGCCATCGGAACTATTCCGCATCTCTATATTTACAATGCCGACAACCCGCCCGAGGGTGCCATTGCCAAACGCAGGGCTCTTGCCACCCTTACCGACCACCTCCAGACCGTTATGACCGGAAGCGGGCTCTATGATGAACTGGAAGAACTGGAACGTCTGCTTGGGGAATATGAACAGTCAAAACATGACAGAGCCCGTGCCCATGCACTTGAGCACCTGATCTTTGACGAACTGGCAAAATCGAATATAGAAAATGAAATCGGGCTTGAGGACGGCATGCCCTTCAGTGAGGTTGTGAGAAAGACGCATGAAGCTCTCAGCAGGATACGGAACACACAGATACAGAGTGGAATGCACATCTTTGGCGAACTGCCGGAGGGAGAGAAGCGTGTTGAATTTATCAATTCCATTTTGCGTTATGACGGCGGTAGCAGTGCAGCTTCGCTCCGGCGGATGGTAGCAGGGCTTATCGGACTGGATTTTGATGAACTCGTTGCAGACCAGGGTGCAGTTTCAGCCAGCGGCAGGTCCAGCGGTGAACTCCTTGAAGAGGTCGACTCACTGGGCAAGGACCTTATCAGGAAATGCCTGCAGGAAGGCAATGTGGACATGTCCGCAGTTGCAGGCACGGTGCTGGGTGAGCGCTGGACAGGAAGGGATACAGGACTTGCAGCCATCAGGGACCGCATCGTTGACCTTGACCTGAGGATAGAAGAATCCAGAGAGATCGAGGCGTTATTCCATGGTTTTGACGGGGGGTATATCCCTGCCGGTCCATCGGGTCTAGTGACAAGGGGCAGGGATGATGTGCTGCCCACGGGCAGGAACTTCTATTCACTTGACCCAAACCGGGTTCCTACAAAGGCTGCCTGGCGGGTGGGTCAGCAGCTTGCACAGGTCCTGATCGATAAATATGTGACAGAAGAAGAGCGGATTCCCGAGAACGTGGCATTTTACTGGATGGCAAGCGACATCATGTGGGCGGATGGGGAGGGAATGGCACAGATCATTGATCTGCTCGGTGTTGAACCCATCTGGCTGAGTAACGGACGTGTCAGAGGTTTTAAGGTAATCCCGCTTGAGGAACTGGGCAGACCAAGGATCGATGTCACGGTCAGGGTCTCTGGTATTATCCGCGACAATTTCCCGAACTGCATTGAATTCATTGACGAGGCAATACAGGCAGTGGCATCACTGGACGAACCTTTGGAGATGAACTATCCCAGGAAGCATTCCCTTGAGATGGTCAAGAACGGCAGTGAATGGCGCGACGCCACCCTGAGGGTATTTTCAAGCAAACCCGGCACCTATTCTGCGGGTGTGCAGCTTGCAGTGTATGCCAGTGCCTGGAAGGAGGAAAAGGACCTTGCTGAGGTATATCTCTACTGGAACGGCTATGCCTACGGTAAGGACATCAATGGCAGGGACGCCCACCAGCAGTTTGCTGACAGCCTGAAAACCGTAGATGCAACCTTTAACAAGGTTGTGACCGATGAGTATGACCTGCTCGGTTGCTGCTGTTATTTTGGGGGACACGGCGGAATGACGGCGGCAGCACGGCATCTTTCAGGAAAGGATGTGAAAGCCTACTACGGAGATACCAGGGAGCCAGAGCATGTGGAGGTCCGGGACCTTGCGGATGAGGTCAGGCGCGTGACAAGGACAAAGCTCCTGAACCCGAAGTGGATCGAGGGGATGAAGCAGCACGGCTACAAGGGAGCGGGCGATATTTCAAAGAGGGTCGGAAGGGTCTACGGATGGGAAGCGTCTACACAGGAGGTTGATGACTGGATATTTGATGACATCACAAAGACCTTTGTGCTGGATGAAGAGATGCGGCAGTTCTTTGAAGAGAACAACCCGTATGCATTGGAAGAGATTGCCCGCCGCCTGCTGGAAGCCGAGTCACGGGGATTGTGGAATGCCGATCCCGAAGTGCTCGAAGACCTTAAGAATACCTACCTTGAGATCGAGGGATGGATGGAAGACCTTGCAGGGGACGGGGAGTTCCAGGGCGGGGCTGTGGATATCATGACAATGGAAGAAGTCCCAGACTGGAACGAGAAAATTAAGGAGATCAAAAAGAAAATAATGATAGAATGATGAGAAACCTAGTATTTGCGAGGGGATACCTTTGATTGAAGTGAATGGCCTGACAAAAAACTTCGGTAGCCTGTGCGCTGTTGATCATATCGACCTTGTGGTCGGGAACGAGATATTTGGTCTTCTTGGACCCAATGGTGCAGGAAAGAGCACCACTGTCATGATGCTTACCACCCTGCTAAGACCTACCAGTGGTTCTGCACGGGTCTGCGGTTATGATATTATAAAAGAGGCAAAGAAGGTGCGGGAATCCATCAGCTATGTTCCGCAGGATATGGCGGTTGACATCAAACTCACAGGATATGAGAATGTGATGCTGTATGCCAAACTCTATGATGTGCCTGACAGGGAGAGAAAAGTGGATGAGGTGCTGGAACTGATGGGTTTTGGGGAGCGGGCAGGCAATCTGGTGAACACCTATTCTGGGGGTATGCGCCGCCGGCTTGAACTGGCACAGGCGCTGGTGCATGAACCTGAGGTGCTGTTCCTTGATGAGCCTACCATCGGTCTGGATGTGGCTGCACGGAAGAAGATATGGGAGCATATATCGAGGCTGCGGGAGCAGGGGATGGCTATCTTCATGACTACACACTATATGGAAGAGGCGGATGAGCACTGTGACAGGGTGGCGATCATCGATAAGGGCAGCATTGTTACCGTGGATTCGCCAACGAACCTGAAACTGGGTCTGGGAAAGGGTGCATCCATGAATGATGTTTTCCTCAAGAACGTCAGGACACCGGAAGAGCAAACCGTTTTTGATGGATATAAGTTCAGGAGTATGCTCAGGAGACGATGATGAAACAGGTATTCTATTATTTTGAGCGGGATATACGGAAATGGAGTCGCAGCCGGGTAAACGTGTTCGCTTCCCTCGCGATGCCGGCTGCATGGCTGGTGCTTGTCGGGCTTACCCTGCCCACCACGTTTACTGATAACTACCTTGAGTTCATCACTCCCAGTATACTTGTCATGACCATGTTGTTCTCCTCACTGCAGGGAGGTTCGCTCATGATATTCGATAAGATACTTGGTTTCCTGAATAAGTTCCTTGCACTCCCGTCTCCAAGGGAGAGCATCCTTATGGGCAAGATACTGTTCATCACAACCCGGGGTCTGCTCCAGACAACGGTGATCCTCCTGATTGCAACCCTGTTGGGGGTGAGGGTGCTGAATCCTTTGAACATTATCCTGATATATATTACCCTGTTCATGTTCGGGGTCTTTTTTTCATCCCTTGCAGCAACAATAGCCCTGCACCTGAGCGACCACGACGGATATGCCGCGGTGAACAGCATGATCAGCATGCCGCTTTTCTTTGCAAGCAGTGCGCTCATGCCATATGATGTGATGCCCGGATGGCTCCGGTTTGCAGCGCGTCTGAACCCTGTGAGCTATGCCATAGATAGTGTGCGGGAGCTGTTCATGGGCGGCGTGCCTGTGGAAGGGATGATCGGGCTGGCGGTGGCGGCGGCGCTGATGCTGGCGGTCGGGACTGTGCAATTTAGACGGTCGAGTGTGTGAAAGAAGACGTGTGGAACTGGCCAATTCTGTAATTTGAGCGTCTTAGATAAAATCTGGAAATGTGATAGATGAGTGATATTATAGTTATGAACGAAAGTTTTATTACTAATTGATAACAATTTTATTTTATGGCAAGACCAGAGGGGATATTGATTGAACGG
>JAFGQV010000175.1 GCA_016935475.1 Methanosarcinaceae archaeon | reverse complement strand
GTTCAAATGAACCTCCGCATAATTATTATTTGCATGGGATAAAACCATTTCTAATGGGTTTCAGGGAGTTCTTATTGTTTTTGGTCAGGTATTTGACCCGGGATGATCCAGAAATAAGAGTATGGCAATTAATATAGTACATGAACGATTAGCAGTAAGGGGATTGGAAATATGAAGGAAGTACGGTATAAACCCATAGGTGTGATCCACTCGCCTTTTAAAGAACCCAGAGGGGTGCCCATACAGCCAACCGCTGCAAAGGGTGTCAGGGGTACTGTTGAGCTGGAGCCTGAGTATGTGGATGGTCTTAAGGACATTGAGGGTTTTTCCCACATTATATTAATCTTTCATCTTCACATGTCAGAGGGTTATTCACTTAAGGTCAAACCGTTTCTGGACGACCATCTGCACGGTTTGTTCACTACAAGGGCACCTCGACGCCCGAACCCTATTGGGATATCTGTTGTCAGGCTTCTGAAGGTCGAAGGGCGGGTGCTACATGTGGAGGGTGTGGATATGGTGGATGGCACACCTCTTCTGGATATAAAACCCTATATACCGGGACTGGATGACAGAAAGGCCGAGCGTATAGGCTGGCTTTTTGGAAAAGTGGACCGGATGCACAATACAAATTCAGATGAAAGGTTTAGTTGATCTTTCTCCCAAATATCTATCGGAACACTTTCCGCATTTATGCCTATAAATCCTGAAAATACAGGAGTCTTCTTTCCGGAAGCTGCATCAGGCAGCCTCAGGTTTAGATGATTAATCAGGTGGTTTTATTAGAGTCTTGAGTTCTGAGTGTTCGTTCTAATTACCCCTTTATTTCGAGTGGAAATTATATATGAAAGTAGATAATAATAATGATGATAATGATGAGTTTTTACAATGTGAAAACAATTACAGGAAGCTGAAAAAACTGGAAAAGTTATTTTTTTGTCCTATCTTTCCACAATATTCTTTTGAGACAGGTTTTTATATGCAAAAACATATGAAATCAGTATGCAGGGTTCAAGCACCTTAAAAACACATCACAGACCGGTGGACTGCCTGTACTGGAATTTCCTGTGGTTGATTCCTCTTACGGTAGCATGTCTGGCAATTGCAAAGTATTCCATGCACTGGATGGTGGTTTACGTCATCCTTATCTTCCTTCATTTCTTTGTTCTTGAGTATCGCTTTTTCTGTTCACACTGCCCCCACTACTGCCGGGAAGGAAGGACAACAAATTGTATGTTGCTCTACAGATACCCGAAATATTTCAAACCAAGACCATATCCCCTCAGTAAGTTTGACATAATAATAACCTCGATCGGCTTTCTGGTGATAATAGCTTATCCCCTCTACTGGCTGATCCGCGAGCCTTTCTATCTGGGAGTTTACTTTGCCGGTCTGGCTGTGTTCCTGTTCACGGTTCGGCGGTATGAGTGTCCCCGATGTATCTATTTTAGCTGCCCTTTCAACAGTGTGCCTGAGGAACAGCGCCGTGAGTATGAGAAGGAGCGAGGGGATTAGAAAAGCGAGAAAGCTCTGATGAACATGAGCATGCTCACAAAAATGAGCAATCCACCAACGTCAGCTTTCATGTATCGTAACGGTAATCCCTGTGCAATGGAAGGTCCAATTTGCCCACCGATAAATACTCCCGGTGCAACCCAGAAATCCACGCTCAAGAATCGAAAAAATGGAAAATGCAATATCTACTATATTAGATGAATTTTGTTTAATATTTTTACACATAGATGCCAGTTTATCGAAATTATCCTATGAACAAAAATATTATTTCCACTGTCGAAACTGGGTTTAAACACTGTCAATTATTCCAACCATGTGTCGATAATATGCTATATTGTCTTTGAAAAGGTTATTACAGTATGGACCGTTCTTGCGTAGTGAGATCCAAATGAAAGGCGAAAAAAGGTTCGTTATTGATATTCCGTGGGATGCGGAAGGGATATTCGTATCAAGGGATAACAGGTTCGTGGGAACTGTTGACATTACTGGTCCGGTGAGTCTCAAAGGAGAAAAGGTTCACATACATGACCCCGGAAGACTCAAAGAGATACTGTATGCCGGAAACAGTGTCCTTTTGAGAAGAGTGGAAAACGGAAAAAGAAAAACCAGGTGGGACCTGATAGCCGGAAAAGTAGGGGATATGTGGGTTCTGGTAAATACTGCCTATCACAGGAAAATAGCCGAATGGGTGCTGGAGAAGGAATTGCTCTTGCCTTTGAAGAACATTGATACGATAAGACCGGAGCAGAAATATGGCAACAGCAGGCTGGATTTTCTTCTTGGGAGAGGGGAAGAGCGTATATGGGTGGAGGTAAAGGGTTGCACGCTGGTCGAAAATGGAGTAGCTCTCTTTCCTGATGCACCCACGCTGCGGGGAAAAAGGCATCTTGAAGAACTGATAAAAGCTGTGGAAGACGGGGATTCCAGCATGCTCCTTATACTGGTGTTCAGACCTGATGCCGGGTGCTTTAAACCAAACCGCGAGACTGACCCGGCTTTTACGAAAACTTTCAGGCATGCTGTGGAAAATGGGGTTCTGGTGTTTCCGGTGGTATTCAGTTACGAAGACGGGAAGCTGTACTACAACTCACAGATATCATTGTTCAACGGTCCTACCGACCTCTTACCTTTGTTCGAGCACAGATTGATCTACTAATCGTAAAAACCCTCGGTATCCCGGCAACTTTCACACATCATCCTACCGTTCGACAGCCCGAGGTCATTGGAAAAAGTACCGCAGTATTCGCATATCCCACCTTCGGGTTCAGGTGTCATTGGCATGGTCTGCTCGCGGTTCATTTCGATGAGGTCTGCCAGAATGGTGTTAAGTCCCGGGGATACAGTCAGGATATCCCTGTCAGTAATGATTCCCACTATATTACCCCCTTCAATAATTGCCAGCCTCCGGATATTGCACTTGACCATTTGCTCGGCTGCATCTATTATATTGGTCGACGGTTTTGCAGTTATGATAGGTGAGGACATGATCTCACTGGCACGAACCCGGTCCAGGTTATCAGTTCCACCACTAAGTTTTCTCACTATGTCCCGTTCGGTTATGATCCCCACAGCTTCTTTGTCCTCTGTGACAATGATACTGCCCACGTTGCATTTGATCATTGCCCGGGCAACCTCGGTAATAGTCGCTTTGATGTCCGTGGTGAACACTTTCTTTGTCATGATTTCCCGAACTGACATCTCGCTCTCGATCTCCTTGACCGTTATGTCTACTTCAGTATCACTTTCTGAGCCCTCTACCATAAAGTACCACTCCTCCTTATAATGGTTTTTGGCAATTTCCAGCTAGCTGGTATATTAAAATGATTTATCTCATGTCATATATAAGTGTTTATAATCGTTTCTTGTTTTTTTACACTGAAATCTGTTGGCTATAATCTGTTATCGTAGAGGTCAATAGACTTACAACTGGATGATTGAGTACAGCGGTATGGGACTGGTTTTTAGAGTACGATTCGTCTCCGAATGCGAATTATGAGATGCAGGAATGGATCCGCCTTAACATAATAAATTTTCGTATAATTAATATAAATAAGTTGATAAAAATTTCGATAAATTTATATTAAACCAAATGCCTGCCACTTCATAGGCAATTGTAAATATTGAAATTAAGTGGTCGTCGTATCAGGAATTTTGGTGTTGGATATATCCTAAAGCTGGTATTGCTTTGGTTTTGTTTTCTATATAGCAATTAGTTTTGTTAGTATGGAAGTGCCTAACCTTTGCCCCCACAACAAAAAATCTGGCTGGAATATTAAAATGAAAATCACTCACATCTCAAATGTCTGAATGCATATCAAAGATACTAGTATTAATTTAACTTTCAAAATCGGGTTATAGAACTGATAAAATATAATGAGGTATATAAATGAAGTGGTACTGCAATAAATTATTTAGCATTGTTGTTATTGGACTATTGTTCATATCAATGTCTGCAATGACCGCAGCCGCCGGAGTAAGTGCTGTGCTAAACGATGGAGATGCCCGCAGTTTTACAGATGCTCCGGATATCATCGCGTATGCAAACACCGAACATACTACACCGCCTTCCGAATTCCAGATAACAACATCCGGAGCTACCTGGCCATCAGGACCGATCTGGCGTTATAATCAGGTAATAGCATTGATGAATAGTGGTAGCTGGGTGGAGGCAAAGACCACTGTTGCAACGAACACGGTCGGCATCCAGTTCTGGGGAGACACCAATGACGGCTGGGCACGCGTTCTTGTGGATGGTTCGGAGGTCTGGACCGGAAATATTTACGGCTTCGATGTCAACTACCCCGGAGGTGCCTTTGTCAAATATCTGGAGATCTCAGGCCTGGCTAGCAGTACCCACACCATCCGTGTAGAGAACATGGGTGTCAATGGTGCAGGTGGAGGAGATGATGTCACTATTGTGTTTTTCGGTCTTGAGGAAGCATCATCAACTACAACACCTGCTCCATCATTGGAGGGGGAGATTTATTCAATTCAGTCTTATAATTATCCAGATTATTTTATTCGACACAGAAACTTCCTTGGGGAGATTAGCAAAATTGTTTCTGCTTCGGATGAAAAAGACGCATCTTTCAGGGTTGTTCCCGGTCTGGCAGACAGCAGTTATGTCTCTTTTGAATCTGTGAATTATCCTGGCTATTACCTCAGACACCAGTATTCTCAAATAAAATTACACAAAATGACTGATGATGAACTGTTCAAGAAAGATAGCACTTTTAAAACAGTAACCGGGTTGGCAGACAGCAACTGGATTTCATTCGAGTCTTATAATTATCCGGATTATTTTATTCGACATAAGAATGGGTATTTATACATTGAAAAAGGTGATTCCGATCTATTCCGCAAAGATGCTACGTTTAAGTTCGCTACACCTAACTATCAACCAGCAGAGGAAACTACACCAACATCAACACCAACTTCTGAAGCAGGACTTGTGGCCCATTATCCTTTTGATGGAAACTACGATGATTCATCGAAATATCAGAATGATGGGACTCCAAAGGGAAACATGGATTTCACTGCCGGTGTGGTTGGAAATGCCGCGGCGAATTTTGATGGTAAGAGTTATATCGAGGTAGAAGATAGCGATTCTCTTGATCTTACTGGCGATCTCACTTTTTCGGTGTGGCTCAACAAGAAAGATTCTGGTGTCGGTGGATGGGCTGTTGTTTTATCAAAAGGAGATACGTCTTCTACATCTGCTAGTAACAGTCCCTATGCACTGGTTCACGCCAGCGGAAAATACCCCGGTGTTCGATTTGCCGGTCAGATCATTTCGTCAAATGCAGAAACGAATTATAACGAGTGGTATTTACTTACAGTGACAAGAGAAGGAAGTGACCTTAAATTCTATATTAACGGAGAATTCAAGGACACAAAGAGATCAACAGCTTCGACCCCGAAATCAGTATCTAAACTTCTCATAGGAATTGACCCCCCTGGAGCTACAGAATACTTTAAGGGGGCTATGGATGACCTCAGGATTTACAATTATGCCCTTTCCCAGAGTGAGATCAGAACTCTCTATGAAGGAGAAACGGCTCCACCTGCGGGAGATATTACACCCCCATCCACGGTTGGATTCTCCGGGCTAATCTTTGAATCCCGCGGCAAATCAAGCGGGAGCAGTGTACAGATCCCGTTGACTTTGAACGGGATTAAAGAAAATATCGGGAACATGGACATTACATTGGGTTATGATTCTTCTGTTCTTGAAGCTACTGAGGTTATCAAAGGAGGCTTAACCACAAATTCCCTGTTCGATTACAATATTGTGGACGGGACCATAAAGATAAGTCTGGCTGACAAGGCGGGATTCAGTGGCGACGGTTCCATCGCTTACGTCAGGTTTGATGTGATCGGTGCTGAAGGTTCGTCTTCTCCTCTTGAGATCACAAAACTGTCTGCGAACAAGGCAGAAGACCTATCAGTGATCAATATTCCTGCCCAGGATGGTGTATTCAAAGTAGTAAGCCTGGAGGAAAGCCTTGGTGATGTTGACGGCGATGGCATGTATACTGCCGTGGACGCTCTCTATGCACTTCAGATGGCCGTTGGAAAGATTCCTGAAGACCTGATCATGGATATGAACGGTGATGGACAGGTCTCATCCATAGATGCTAGGAAGATCCTTAGAATCGCTGCTGAACTGGAGTAGTTGATATGAAAGAAAATGATGGGGAATTCTGGAAATATTTCCTGAATCACAAAATGTTCTTCATTTTTGTGATTATGATTGTTCCAATTTTAATTACACCTGCAGCTGCATTAAGTCTAGAAGCTTTCAGTGACAAAAGTGTTTGTGGAGTGGATGAAAAAATCAATTTTACTGTACGTGTAACACCAGGAGAAACATCTATTACTATGAGATATACGAAAGCCCCATCATTCACAGGTGAGAATTTTGACCTCAAATTTATTACAACTAGTCCAACAGATTCAAGTGGTATCTTGAGAGAAACTCATGCATATAAAACACCTGGATCCTATGAGATCACATGGTCGGCAACTACTGATTATTGGGATTCACAAACACAAAGGACTATAAAAGGGGAAAATGTACAAACAACGACGAGTTTCACAGTCGTTGATAAAATCCCTGAAGAGAAGGAGGAAATAATAGAGGATAAAACAGTGACATTGACCCTCGAACATATTCCTCCCGTATTTGGTAAAGACATTCAGAATGGGGGGAAAATAATTGCTACTCTTTTAGACGAAAATAATAAGCCCATGCCCTACAAGTCTATTTTAATTGAACCTGATACGGGTATTGCAGATGTGTTTGAAAATGATTATTCGTATGTAAATGCACTGAGTATTAGAAATACTCAAAAATATCTTGGTATCACTGAAAATGATAAAGCGGTAATAATAGCAACAGACGATAAAGGTAAAGCAACATGGCATTATTATGATCGTATTGGTATACCAGATTTATATTTAGATTCACCAGAACTGGGAAAATTGCTTTTTGAAAAAGCTAAAGCCAAAAAACCTGTGGAATTGGAAGGAACAATTCGAGCATGGTATTATGAATTAGAGGCTACTGGAGGAAGATATACGGGGGGGGAAAAACTTGCAACTGCCACAACCCCAGTCAAATTCACACATATAGCAGAAATATCCTCTATTGGATCAACAGATAGTTCACAACCGCCCAAAGTACGGGCTATGAGAATAGACCTTGATAGCTGGCAATCTTTTTTCAGGGCGATTGGAGTTTCCAAGAGCTGGTCAGATATAATAAAGGGTTCAAAACAGGTTCTCCCAGGTGACTGCCCCTACAAACTCATACCCGGGGATACCATTCTTCTCGATGAAAATGATATCATCACTGTTAAGTGGATGAACGGATATGAGATGGTAATAAAAACAAAAGCTGGCTTTCTGGAGGAAGTGAAGAAAAAAACTGGAGAGCCTGCAAATGCCCATTTTACTATTATGTATGGTGATCTGGGAAAATACAGAACTGTACAGGAAGCTGTGCATAATGCTGAGGTACAGTTAACATATGCTGTTGGGTCAGTCGCTATTGGCGCTGCTTCGAATCCAGCTGGTTATGTTGCCGGAGTTTTTGGGGGATTCTTTTGGTATGGTTTTGGTAAATCAGAATCTGCATATGACCCACTAATCATTGAGATGAAATCAAACATACTATTTGATTTCGATGAAGATGGAGAAAAAGCCACAATTTACACTGTTGAAGGTACGGGTACTCTCTACAATGTAAACGATGAAAGTACGTTGGATGTAACAACAGGTCACAAGGTAACTGTATCGCAGGATGGGGAATTCGGTCCCGTGACAGGGTTCGATGAAAGTGAACTCAATGATGACCTCAGAACTATTCTGGACTATATTGGGGGAGAAGATGTCAGCGTGTCCCTGAAAAAGGGACTCACCTTCGAATCCCGCAGCAAACCTGCTGGAAGCAGTGTACAGATACCACTGACATTAAGCGGGATTGAGGAAAATATCGGGAACATGGACATTACATTAAGTTATGACCCCTCTGTTCTTGAAGCCACCGACGTTATCAAAGGAGGCTTAACTACAGATTCACTCTTTGATTACAATATTGTGGACGGGACGATAAAGGTAAGCCTGGCTGATAAGCAGGGATTCAACGGGGACGGTTCGATCGCCTATGTTAATTTCGATGTTATTGGGTCTGAGGTTTCATCCTCTGATCTTGAAATTGAAGCCATCACAGCGAACAGGGCAGATGATTATGAAACTGTGGAGATCCAAACCCATGATGGTCTGTTTAATGTTATAAGCATGGAGGAAGGTATGGGAGACGGTGATGGTGATGGAGTGTATACAGCTCTTGATGCCCTCTACGCACTTCAGATGGCTGTGGAAAAAATACCAGAAGACCCTGTTATGGATGTAAATGAAGATGGAAGTGTAACATCTTTTGATGCCAGGAAGATTCTTAGAATCGCTACTGAACTGGAGACAATTTAATGAACGTTATTGAGCTTCTGAAAACGAAAGGTAAAAAACCATTGGTACTTGGGGTCAGTGTACTTATTTTACTGACCCTTGCCACCGGGGTTGTGTCAGCTGGCACTTCACCCACCTCTTTTGACATAAAAGATTCTTATAATAAATACACTGTCAGGATCACTTTCCCGAATGGCGAGGGGATGGGATACGAAGAAAATTTTCATATCGAAGATGTTGATCTGGGTTTTGTCAAAATAGCATTCAATAAAAGCTGGGAGTATCAGGACAGGGTGAATGTTACGATTGAAGTTCTCGGAGCTGATAAAACAGACTGGAGATTTTATAATAGGGATGAAATGTGGGACGCGGGTTCCCAAACCCGGCACGTAATAAAGAATTGGGATGACACGAACAACAAGTTCATGCTGTTCTGGTCTACAAAACCCAGTGAAACGTACGGTGAATTCTACTTTGTTCAGGTAACAGACAATGCACCCAGTGGTTCTGGTTTTCTTGCTTTTTTATTGATGCCGGAAGAGAGGGAGGAAAAAGTAGAGGACAAATATTTCATTGAACCGACAGTTAAAGAGATTACATTCGGGGATTCCATCACGTTCTCCCTGATCAAACAAGTAAATGGGAAAAATTCTACAGTCAGCAACAATGAAGTTGACTGGGTGGTCACGAACGAGAAATCCATCAATCCCGATATATCAAGTGCTGACGCAAATATTGGAACAATTGATTCTAGCACAGGGGTATTCAAGAGTTCAAATATCGGGACATGCTCAGTTGTTGCCCGGGTAAACAAAGAGACAAAGGCTAAAGCTGAAGTTACCGTGAACTGCTGCAAAGATTGTAAGGGTGATATCAATAAGGTAATCAAACTTTACCAGAGCAGAATACCAGAAGGACAGCTCTGGAAGGACGGGGATACACCAGCGGCTATCCTGAATAATCCTCCTGCAGCCGGATATTATAACAACATTCTGAGTGTTGGTTCTGATAAATATGCTCCATACGTCTGTCAGGCATATCAGGATAAGGTCATGAAATTTTTGTACAATGTCCGATCAAATCCTGATGAATGCTCGTTACTGGCTGGTTATGAATTTTCAAGGATTACAGGATGGGGAGGAGTACACCTTGCTGTTGTTGTCTATAAGGAAGGTACCAACTGGGAGGAGACAGGACTTGTTTTTGATCCATGGCTTTCCCAGAAACCAGAAGTCTATTCAATGGACCAGTGGAAATTCTACGGGAGAACAAAGGATAAGAGCCTGATCGATGAAACCGGTGATCTCGTTGACGGGATCGTGGGTTTGGTTTGGTGTCCTGTGGACATCCTGATCACAGACGATCAGGGGCGACAGTTGGGTGTTCTGGATGACGGGTCAATGGCAACCGAGATCCCCAACAGTTTTATTGTGAATTTCCAGGACGATGAAGGTAACAAGCACTGGTATTTCGAATTGGGTACAGACAACTCGAATACGTACGATCTTAAGATCACAGGAAATGACGACGGAACATTCGGAACTGTCTGGGCTGATTCGTACAGCAATAGCATAAGACACTATGCAGAGCAAACAATTACAAAAGGTTCAACAGCCGGGATCGTTCTTGATACCGGGAATCCGGTGGCACCTTTGATATTGCCAGATGGTACGGAAATAAAACCAACCGTTTCGGGAGTTATACCGCAATTACAAGGTCTCACCTTCGAATCACGGAGCAAGCCTGCTGGAAGTAGTGTACAGATCCCATTAACATTGAGCGGGATTGAAGAAAATATCGGGAACATGGATATGACATTAAGTTATGATCCTTCTGTTCTTGAAGCCACCGACGTTATCAAAGGAGGCTTAACCACGAATTCCCTCTTTGATTACAATATCGTGGACGGGACCATAAAGATAAGTCTGGCTGACAAGGCCGGATTCAGTGGCGACGGTTCCATCGCTTACGTCAGGTTTGATGTGATCGGGTCTGAGGGTTTATCTTCCGATCTTGAGATTGCAGCCATCACAGCGAACAGGGCAGACAATTATGATGCTATTGAGATCCAGACCCATGATGGTCTGTTTAATGTGATAAGCTTGGAGGAAGGTATTGGAGATGGTGATGGTGACGGGGTGTATACAGCTCTGGATGCACTCTACGCACTTCAGATGTCTGTGGAAAAGATACCTCAAGATCCTGTTATGGATACAAATGGAGATGGAAGTGTAACATCTTTTGATGCTAGAAGTATTTTGAAAAATGCAGTAGAATAAGAATAATAAAAAACAAGGAGTTGAAATAATGAGAAAGATTTTGATGCTGGTTAGTTTGGCATTCCTGATATCGCTTGCCTCAGCAAGTAGCGTGACGGTCAGTGTGAGCGATACAACTGGAGGAAGTGGAGCCACCGTAGAGGTGCCCATCAATCTGGAAGGTGCAACAGACGTTGGAAGTATGGACATTGTTCTGAGCTATGATGCCGCGGTATTGCAGGCCATTGGTGTTGAAGCTGGCGAACTCGGAAAAAATGCGTACATCGAGTCGAATACGGCTGGTGATGGAGAGGTTATCATAGCCCTGGCAGACGCATCCGGGATCAGTGGTAATGGCCCGGTTGCAGTTGTCTCTTTTGAAGTGATTGGTGACACCGGCGCATCAAGTCCCCTGACACTGGGAGATATCTCAGTGCACGATATCGAGCGGGTTGAAGTGATCACAACAACTACTGATGGGACTTTTAGTGTTACTGATGAGACTTCAAGTGCCGGTTATGAGAGTGCAGGTGTGCTTGCAATCGGTGCAATCCTCATGGCGCTGTTCGTAATCAAGAGACGAAAATGAAAAGAGGGATAGAAATGAAAAAAATATTCATTATTTCATTTCTACTTTTTTCCCTTCTGGTAACTCCCGCGAATGCTGAACTTTTCAGTGAGATGAACCAGAAGGTCATCGTTTATAATCAGAACGTGGATACAGTTCCTGATTCCTTAAAAAACCTGCTTGGGAATGAGGAGATATATGGAATTGTCCACCTGAATGACGGGAATACACTGGAAGTAAAGGCAGTTACCAAGGACGGGAAGGTCATCGAATTTTCGAAGTTAGGGACCAAGATCGCAAGTGAGAAAGGTGATTGTAATGGTGATAATAAGTTAACTGCATTGGACGCACTGTGTGCTTTGCAGATGGCTGTTGGGAAAATGGAGGAAGACGATATCCTTGATGTTGATGATAATGGTGAAGTTTCATCTCTTGATGCAAGGATAATACTTCAAAATGCTGTTGGTCTGAGCTCTGAAGTGAATCCATCAATTATATTGACGACAAATGAAAACACCATGAATAACCTGATGTATTCTCAAAAACCACTTGATGCATTTCTGGATGCGTATGACAGCGGCGATATTGAGATAAAAGGCGTAGGATTTGGAAAAAGTATCACTATTTCAATTGGCAAATTTGTGATGAAAATTTCGCAGGTCCTGGGAATATTGTAACAGTTCTACAATATTTCCTTTTTTCTATTTTTTAACTCTTATCGTATTGATAATTTTATAGAAAATGAAAGCTATCAAAAACTAATGTTTGAGCATCTTTTATAAAATTATTAGATTTTTTAGATTTCTTTAATTTCTTTGACATATGTTCCAGATATAACCTGAGGAAATATGATAAGGAATATATAAGAGATGATGATTATTAATAATTAACATTAGGTAGTCTGGGTGTTAAGAAAAAGAATAGCTTCCAATCATCCATAATGATCTATCGATAAGATGTTGAATTGAAATAGAGGTTACAACCATGCAAAAAGAAATGGCTTCGATTGTGGGAGCAGAAAATGAAATAAAAACTAATATTAAAGACACCACTGCAAATCCTGCTCCTCTTGGTCTGCTGGGATTTGGCATGACAACGGTGCTTTTGAACCTGCATAATGCAGGCTTTTTTGCCTTAGGCAGTATGATACTCGCCATGGGTATATTTTATGGAGGGATGGCACAGGTTTTTGCAGGCATTATGGAATGGAAAAAAGGCAATACTTTCGGAACAACGGCATTTACATCCTATGGTTTGTTCTGGCTTACTCTGGTCGGTTTATTGGTCATGCCCAATATGGGATGGGGGAATGCTCCTGAAAACTCTGCAATGGTGGCTTATCTTTTTATGTGGGGTTTGTTCACTGCAGTTATGTTCATAGGCACATTAAAACTCAATAAGGCTTTACAGTTTGTATTTGCTTCATTGACACTATTGTTTTTCCTGCTGGCTTTCGGAGACGCTACAGGCAGTGCTGCTGTAAAACAAATCGCAGGTTATGAAGGAATCATCTGTGGACTTTCAGCGATATATACAGCCCTGGCGCAAGTGTTAAATGAGGTGTATGGAAGGACTATAGCTCCACTGTGGCCTGTGAAATGAACTAATTCAAAAGAATCAGGAGATGGGTAGTGGTTATGGGTGTGCCTTCATAAACCCATAACATATCGTATATGCTGAGTACAATATGCCTGTGAGGAACATCGAACATACACTGCACGGAGATTTTATCCAGATCCAAAAAGCATAAAAGACCGTGTGCGAACGAATATGTTGGAGTTTGAAGGATATGAGCATTGATCTGGATAAAGAAAGTATTGATGTAGAAGAGCTGTCAAAGAAAGCCATAAATGACAGGGAAATTTTACAAGAACTGCTGGAAAATGTCCTGTCCAAAAAAGACACAATTCGTTTTAATGCTCATGAAGTTCTCAAATTGATCAGCAATGAAGATCCGGATGTGCTTTATCCTCACTGGATGTTTTTTGAAGAACTGCTGGAAAGCAAGAACAACTACCAGAAGTATATTGGCATACAGATAATCTCCAACCTGACAAAAATTGACAGGGAAAACAGGTTTGACAGAATCTTTGAAAAATTCTACAAAATACTGGGTGGAGAAAAAACAATGGTAGCACGTCAGATAGTCCTCTGCTCAGGCACCATAGCACTGAACAAACCACAACTACAGCCAGAAATAACAGAAAAAATGCTCAATATAGATAAGATCCACAAAGGAAAACAAAAAGACCTCCTGAAAGGAGACGCCATAGAAACCTTCGACAAATACATACAAGAGACAGAAATGCAAAAAGAGATCATTGAATTTACCAGAGAACAAATCAACAGCTCCAGTCCAAAAACAAATAAAAGAGCCGAAGAATACCTGAAAAAATGGACTGCATGCGGTCTTGGATAAAATCCCGGGTATGTGATGTCACACCATTAATGTCACCCAGAGCAGGGTGTGGCATCCCTATCCTCGCCCGGACTATCACAAAATCAACAGTATTTCTATTTTTTAAATTATAAGTTCACAGGGATTCCTTTTTCAGAAAGATACTCTTTCATCTCTTTGATCGTATATGTCCCAAAATGGGCTATCGAAGCTACCAGAACCGCATCAGCCTTACCATCAACAACAGCCTCATGAAGATGCTCAAGTGTTCCTGCACCGCCTGATGCGATAACAGGTAGATCTACTGCATCAGCTATTGCCCTTGTCATGGGTATGTCGTATCCAGCCTGTGTACCGTCAGCATCCATGCTTGTTGGCAAGATCGCTCCTGCACCGAGTTCTTCAACTTTCTTTGCCCATTCCACAGCATCGATCCCGGTTGGCTTATTACCGCCATTTACCATTACTTCAAAACCTGAGGGAAGAACTGAAGATGCACGCGTATCTATCGCAATGACAATTCTGTCACTACCGAATTTTTCTGCCGCCTCCCTGACAAAGTCGGGATTTTTAACAGCTGCGGAATTGATAGACACCTTTGATACACCTATGTCCATCAGCCTTTGAATATCCTCGATACTTCCTATCCCGCCACCCACGGTGAGTGGAATTGATATTCTTTCAACAGTTCTTTTTATGGCATCAAGTACTGTTTTTCTTTTTTCGATGGTTGCCGTGATGTCCAGAAACACAAGCTCATCTGCACCCGCTTTACTATATGCAGCTCCGTTTTCGGCTGGGTCGCCTACATCCTTCAGATCTACAAAATTAACTCCTTTTACAAGACGACCGTCTTTTACATCCAGACAGGGTATGATTTTTATATAGTCCACAAACAATTCCTCCTTATTGTTAGTAGAAAATTATTGCCGTCTATATATCCCTTGCTGAATTGTCCCGATCGTCACGCTTTTCCCACAGTCACCCAGAACATACTTCCCTGCCCGGCAGGATTATCCTCAACGCCAACACTGCCACCGTGCATGGCGATCAACCTTTTAACGATCGCAAGCCCAAGCCCGGTCCCTTTGATGTCCCTTCTGTCCGCACGCTTGAACCGCTCAAAGAACATGACCTTATCTTCATCCGCTATTCCCTCCCCAGAGTCAGTTACCGAAACCTTCCAGTCTTCTCCTGCATCCATAATATCTATGATGATCCTGCTATTTTCCGGACTGTACTTGATGGCATTGGACAGCAGATTTGCAAACACTTCCTCAATTACAGGATTCACATGTGCAAGATATGCCTCATCTGTTGTAAACTCAACTGACATCTGTTTTTTTTCAAGTCTGGGCATGAAACTCTCTATCACTTCTTTAATAATGTCTCCAATGTCCATTGGTTCCAAATCAAGTTTTTCCACCGATTCCAGCTTTGCGAACTTGGATGCCCTTTGAATTAGGTTGACGAGTTTTTCAGTATTTCGCTCAATTGCAAAAAGGGATTTACGTTTTTGCTCGTCCTCTTCCGTGTCAAGCAATATTTCAGTATGCACACCAACAACACCCGCAGGATTTAATAGGTCATGATGCAGGATATCCGTGAAAAGGTCTTTGAGCTCGTTTGAATGCTGAAGTTTTTCGGCATATTTTTTAAGATTATCCTCAGTCTGCTTGCGTTCAATCGCAATTCCTACCACATTTGACACCATATGAAGAACATTGATAATGTCTTCACTCCAGTCGCCAGTATTCACCACATTGTCCAGTCCTATATAGCCCATGAGTTCTCCCTTGGAATAAATGGGAAGAACCAGAAGGGACATTATGTTCTGCATTTCAAGTATGTCTTTCTCAGCCGATGCCTCGGGTGGCAGTGAGGAAACGTCAGGTATGTGGATAATCTCACCATTTTCAAGTCTGGCCATCCACCATGGGTATATATCGGTGGGAAGGTTTTGCAGTTTCTCTTTCTGGGGTTCCACTCCTTCATTGCACCATTCGTGGGTATTATCCATTATAGTTTCATTTTCACGGAACAGGAAAACATAACTCCTGCTGGCTCTACATAGCCTGCCAATCTCATCAAGGGCAACACTGATGGCATCATCAATGTCATTAGGAGCAACAAACAACGAAGAAACAGAAGATATTGCCGTTTCTACTTCCAGCCGATGCTTTATCATCTGTTCTGTCTGTTTTTGCTCTGTGATCTCCTGCATTGTTTCCAGGGCACACACCAATTCTCCTTTGCAGTTGTAGATAGGAGCAGCATCAAAAAGGACATATCTCCTCATTCCGCCAAGATTTGAGACCCAGTTTTCAGCATGCAGACCATTGGATAAATATTTAGACCTTCTATATTTCTTGGATCGGTCGAATTGTTCGCCAAGTTCTCTGCTGATAACTATATCCGCAAAGGATGGATTTTTAGATACATAGAATCTATCAGTGCCAACTATTTCAGATGCCTTAATGCCTGTGAGTTCTTCAGAAGCTTTGTTCCAGTGCACTATCTTATGCTGCGAATCTATGACAAAAGTGGGTACCGTTGAATACAGAACCAGACTTGCAGCAAAATCTTTTTGCTCCCGCAAGGCATCCTCTACCCGCTTGTGGTCGGTGATGTCGCGAATTGATTCAATTGCTCCAATCCTTTTTCCGCTAGAATCAAAGAGATGTGAGGCTATTATCCACAAATAGGCGCCTTTCCCCCCATATACAGTGGGTACAAAGACTTCGGAAAAGAGCGAATTTCCTCTATTTTCTACAAAATTGTATTTCTGTTCGAAATCAATATCAGGGTCAGACATGAGATCGACAATAATCGGTCTACGTTCTCCATAGAATGGGACAGCATATGCATAATCGCCTTTCCCGAAGACCTCTTCCTTCTTTACACCTGTCATTTCTTCAATGGCGCGGTTCCAGGCAATCACTTTCTTCTCAGCATCGATAACAAATGTCGCATCCGGAAGGAATTCGATAATGTCAAAAAGTTTCTGGTGGGCAGTACGAAGTTCTTCCTCGGCATGTTTACGTTCGGTGATATTCCTTATGATCGCCATAAATGCGTTTTTGTCTTCATATTCAATTATAGAAGGACTAACTTCAACCGGAATATTCTTACCATCTTTCGAGAGGACAGCTAATACATAACTTGATGATGATTCCCCATTACTGTTGAAACTTTGTTCATATATCTCCTGTGCTAATCCCCGGAATTCTGGTGATACGAATTCTAAAAATGGCCTTCCAACAGCTTCCTCTAACGAGAAGCCAGTCATTTTAACCATCTTCTCATTCGCAAATTTCAGTAAACCGTCTTGAATAAAGATGATTCCATCATTTCCTTTTTCTACAAGAGCTGAGTACTTTCTCTCCGAAGCCTTCAATGTTTCCTCTACTTTCCTACGTTCCGTGATGTCGCGGATTGATTCAATAGCGCCGATCTCCTTTCCACTGGCATCAAAGAGAGGTGATGCTCTTACTGACATGTATGCACCTTTGCCTCCATATACAGAGGGTGCAAAGACTTCCAAGGAGAGGTATTTTTTCTTCACGTCTGAATAATCGTAATCCTCTTCGGTCACATTTACATAATCAAAAACGAGATCAATCAAGATAGGCCTACGTTTACCATAGAATGGGATCGAATAAACATAATCGCCTTTCCCGAGGATGTCCTCCTTCTGTATCCCTGTCATTTCTTCAATGGCACGGTTCCAGGCGATCACTTTCTTTTCGGCATCGATGACAAATGTAGCATAAGGGAGAAATTCGATAATATCCAGAAGTTGCTGGTGTGCAGTACGAAGTTCTTTCTCAGCACGCTTTTGCTCAGTGATGTCGCGTATAAGCACAAAGTTGGCATTTTTTCCCGAATATTTAAATATGCCCGAATTAAATTCAACATCAACATAACTACCATCTTTGTGTTTGATCACAGTTTCGTAGACTGTTGCAAGATCTTCACCCGCCATGCGCCGCTCGTATCGGTTAACAACTTTGTTAAGTTCATCCGGATGAACATGATCGGTGAATTGAGTATTTATCAATTCCTCGGGGACATAACCCACTATTTCTGCTGCGTGAGAATTAATATACTTCAATACCCCATCCTGAAGAATAGCAATACCATCATTTGCCCTTCCTACCAAATTACGATAACTTTGCTCACTTTCTTTTAGTTCTTTCTCAGCTTTCTTGCGTTCGGTGATGTCATGCATCATCAGGACAATCGAATTGTTCTCTCTGTTTGGTTCACTGACCAGTGAGCAGGTAGCTATAAAGGTAGTATTCTCACCATTTTCTGCAACAATATCCTCTTCAAGTGACCTGACAATCCCATCTGCAAGTGTTTTTTTTGCAATACACCCAGCACATGGTTGATTTAAAGATTTGATTACCTGATAGCACTTTTTACCCGGAACAGATTTAAATTTCTTGAGAGCGATCTCATTTGTCCAGATAATATTAAGTTCTTTATCCAGAACAATGATCGAATAGCCGATTTCGCCCAGAATAGCCTCTGTATTCCACTGCGATTTCCTGGTGCGTTCTCCTACCTTTTGTTCAAGCCTTTTGCTGTATGATTGTAGTTTATCCAGAGTGCCATCATTGATTTGTTGTATCTGGCCGTAAATCCACTGAGATCTCATTCAAAACCTTTTTTAATCGTATATCTTTTGGCACTCACATTGCTCTAACCAAAAGCAATACATCTGATATGTAGATTGTTTCTCTTCTAACGGGCATTGTTCGCTTATTGTGGAGATTTTGTTCCAGTTGCACAATGATCCAGCCATTTGTTTTTAAAGACAAAAAACTAGATTTCTAAAGATTACTAAGATTTCATTTAACTTTTATCTTTCTAAAATATCTACTACGGTTAAATAAATATACGTGTTAAGCAAATTATCTTCACACAGTAATATAAAAAATACTTCGGATATTATAGTTATGAACGAAAGTTTTATTACTAATTGATAACAATTTTATTTTATGGCAAGACCAGAGGGGATATTGATTGAACGG
>JAFGQV010000174.1 GCA_016935475.1 Methanosarcinaceae archaeon | reverse complement strand
CGTGCAATACCAAATATGTTGCAGTTTGCAAAGGATATGAAACATAATACAACCAAAGACCTCCGGAATGTTGTTGACTGCTATGATAACAATAAAGTACTTTCCTCTGCTATCTACGAAATACATGAGAGACTTATGAACATGGCAGATGAAAGAGGAATTGAATGGGTCTGATCGAAAAAACACGCAGTTATGTTTCAGAGGTTCTTGCGGATGAACCGAGCACGCATGATATTTCCCATATCGAACGTGTGGAATCAATGTGTCTGAAGATACAAAAATATGAGGGAGGAAACCCTGAGGTACTGCAGCTTGCAGCACTTCTGCACGATGTGGGGATCGTCAGGGAACACAATGAAGGGGGCGATCACGCAGAATACAGCGCCGAGATCGCACGGGAGTTCCTGTCCATGGCAGGTGCGGATGGAAAACTGATAGACAGTGTTGCATCGTGCATCCTGACCCACAGGTTCAGCCGGAACCAAAAAGCCGGATCCATCGAAGCGCAGATATTACAGGATGCGGACAGGATCGATTCACTGGGTGCTATCGGGATATTCCGGTCCCTTGTTTCCATGGGTTCGCTCAGGACCTTAAAACACACCATCGGTACGGTAAAAAAGACATCCATGAACGCATATACCCCGGATCCCTTTGAGGGGTTCAATGATTATATGATCAACAAGCCTTTCAAAATAAAGGAGAGGTTGAACACCGAAACTGCCAGACAGATAGCAGATGAACGGCTCAGGATCATGCAGGTGTATCTTGATGCGCTGAAGACGGAAACATGCCGTTAATCCAATCAGCAGGGGAAAACAAATTTCCATTTGAATACCAGAAGATCAGTTCATGGCCCTGCCCTTCGTTCACCCCACAACTTTGCACATTTGCCAGCCGTTATACGCAATCGTCTTCGGACATTAAGAATTAATGTTTTAATAAGAGTAAAGTCCAATTGTGTGAGTAAATATGACTTGCTTTAAAGAATTTCTTGAAGACTACGAGAAGAAAGAAATGGAGAGGGTAGAAAAGTATCTCCAAAGATTGGAAAAAGGAAAAGTTTCCTCTGATGAGATATATCCACCAAAAGACAGATTTAAAAATTTGAAAGAACCTATAGCTAAATCTCCCCTAGCTGGTTTCTCTGTTTGGAGTATGGCTCCATTTTATGGGTCAACTTTGGTTCCCTTAATTCCAAGAGGAGACACCGAAAAATTTGATGATTTTTATACTACAGGAAAATTCGGTTTTTCTTCCAAGGACATTGATAAAATGATAGACTTGGTAAAAGAAACAGGAAGAATTCAATTCATCATTAATTTTCCACCAACTTATTATGAAAATCTTGATTTCCTTGAACCTCTATTTAGAGAACTGGAACCGCCTGCCGTGATAGAACCTCTTGATGCACTTATTGCGGAAAGAAAAAGAGAAGAATATGCGATTGAATTTGACAAATTAACCAGCTTCGGATTTGAGGATTTTGTCAAGGGTACATATGGTTATGCAGGGATAGGAAGAGCTTATTTAAAGCAGAAAATGGGTTCTTATCTTCGTTCATACGCCGGTCTTAAATTTTTGGGCTATGATGATTTGGTCTATGAAATTGAAGAGTTGATGATAACTAATCAGCCGGAAGCTCTTAGAAGGCTTATTATTTTTGGAAATATGCTAGTACGCCCTTCATTATCTCCGCTTAAAGAAATTAACAACTTCAATGTAGAACAGTTTACAGAACTTGAGGAATTGGGAGGGAACTACGGGTTTACTCCGCAAACTACCATTCCGAATGAGATAGGTAGATTTATTCTGGAAAAATTGGTTCGCTATCCAGAAAATTTGAATGCATTTTGGGACATAACTCAGTATTACGATGACGAAGAACTTTATAAAGTATTAGGTGCTCTGAATGATGGTGTGAAAAAGCAAAATATTGACCTAATTAAGGACAATCAAAATGACTTATCGATAATTATGGAGAACGTTTGGGCGGAAACGGGGAAAATAAAAAGGAATACAAAGATAGCACGTTGGAGTATTGGATTAGGGGGTGGTTTATCAGCTAATTTATTAGGAATGGGAGAGTTAGGAATTTTAGCAGGATTAGGGATTTCTGCCGCCGATGAGATAATAGGATTAAATTCAGACTCCGTAAGCGAGAAAATTGCAAAGTTTATTTCTCCGAATTATCTGGTTGCTCTATACGATTTTAAAAAGAAACATGAAAACAAGATGTACAAAAGTGAGTGAAAATACGATTCTTCGTCAACAGCGTATACAGTGAGTCTTTGGTTAGGGGTAACCCCTTTACCAAAATAGCCTTCTGTGATATCAGATATATACAAAATGATATTCAACATCATAAGCAATTCGTATTTGATACAATCTGTACCACCTAATATAATTGCAAGGGATGGCAAGAAATTTAAAAGTATGTCGATGCTAAGAAAATAGTCAAAGATTTGAGGTAATATGGCAGACATCATAATAAAGAACGGTTATGTCCTGACAATGGACCCCGCGGGTGATATAAAGCGCGGTGTGGTTGTGATAGAGGATGGTGTCATCACGCAGGTCGCGGATTCTACCCATGAGACTGCCGATACGATAATCGATGCCAAGGGCAGTGTTGTGATGCCCGGGCTTATCAATACCCACACTCACGCAGGTATGACACTCTTCAGGGGATATGCAGATGACCTGCCGCTTGCCGAGTGGCTTGAGGAACACATATGGCCTGCTGAGGCGGTTTTGACCGATAAGGACCTCTACAAGGGTACACTCCTTGCCTGCCTTGAGATGATAAAGTCAGGAACAACCGCGTTTGCGGATATGTACATCCATATGGATGAGGTTGCCCGGGCAGTTGAAAAGTCCGGTATGCGTGCAGCACTTTCCTATGGCATGATCGACCTTGGTGATGAAGCCCGGGGGGACCGTGAACTCAAAGAAGGCAGGCGTTTTGTACATGAATGGAATGGAGGTGCAGATGGCAGGATCACGGCAATGTACGGTCCGCATGCACCGAATACGTGTTCCCGGGAGTTCCTTATAAAGGTGAAGGAACAGGCTATGCAGGATGATGCAAAGATCCATATCCATGTCCTTGAAACAGAAGCAGAGCTGAACCAGATGAAAGAAAAGTTCGGAATGTGTTCTGTGAATATGCTGGATGAGATCGGGTTCCTTGATCCCGATGTCCTTGCTGCCCACTGCATCTGGCTCTCGGACGGGGATATTGACATCCTCAGCAAACGCGGGGTGAACGTTTCCCACAATCCTGTCAGTAATATGAAACTGGCATCAGGTATTGCACCGGTGCCAAAAATGCTTGATAGGGGGGTGAATGTGTCCCTTGGAACGGATGGATGTGCTTCAAACAACAACCTTGACATGTTCGAGGAAATGAAAACTTTGGCACTCCTGCATAAAGTGAATACCTTTGATCCCACGGTCCTGCCAGCCCGGCAGGTACTTGAGATGGCAACGAGAAACGGAGCACGTGCCCTTGGTCTTGGAACCGGGGTACTGAAAGCAGGTTACAGGGCAGATGTTATTATTGTGGATATGAACAAACCGCACCTGACACCAAGATATGACGCCACATCACATCTGGTATACTCCGCCAGGGGATGTGATGTAAGGACCACCATCGTGAACGGTAAGATATTGATGCATAATTATGAGACGATATCGCTGGATGAGCAAAAGGTGATGGATGCGGCAAGAGATGCAGCAAAGGACCTTGTTCTAAGGGTGAACACCTAAATTGATATATTATATAAGAACTATCCTCCAAGATTGTATACCGACGGAGATCCAGATAATGAGTGAAAATGACCTGATAGGATCAGGAAACCAGAAAATAGAATGGGCACGTAACCACATGCCAGTTCTGGCGATCATTAGAGAGCAGTTCGAGAAAGAAAAACCACTTAAAGGTCATAGGGTGGCCATGGCACTGCATGTTGAAGCAAAGACTGCCGTGCTGGTGGAGACACTTGCTGCCGGAGGTGCAGAGGTTGCAATTACGGGATGCAATCCCCTGAGCACACAGGATGACGTTGCCCTGGCATTAGACACACGTGAGAATATTTCATGTTATGCAAAATACGCATGTAGTAACGATGAATATTATGAGGCCATCGACAAGGTACTGGATTTTGATCCCGACATCACCATAGACGACGGTGCAGACCTTATTTTTAAACT
>JAFGQV010000173.1 GCA_016935475.1 Methanosarcinaceae archaeon | reverse complement strand
TTTTTCTATTGCCTTCTCGTTATATGCAGTGATCTCCGTCAGCGGGGATTTGCATCCAAGGTGCAATATCTCCGCACCTGCCATTCTGGCTCTCTTTACCCTGAAACTGTGATGAAGTACGCAAAATATGTTAGCTATTGCAGGATATTGCCAGCCGTTCTTTGACCTATCCCTTCTTTCATTTGCACATCTGATAATATCCAAAAATTCGGATGGTCGTTCACCATATATCTCAACAAACTCAACTAATTGATTTGCAAAGGGGCAGAGTGGCATGTAATTAATACTGTCCTCCCGCGCACCTTCAAATCCCGGACCCTCACCTTCCCCTAATTTCTCACCGATCGACTGCATCCACCGATATGCCTTTTCAGGACCGACACTGTCCACAAGTTCTACAATTCCAATCAAAAACGCCTTTGGCAATATGCTTCCAAGTCGTATCATTTTGCTTCCCCTTAGTTATCATATATTTTCTATTGTCATCTATTTTCCGGATGATGTTTGATCAAACAATATGCGAACTAGATGACATTGTTTAATACATCACATACGTCGTTCACGTATTATATTTCACATTAACAGTATAAAAGTCTATTTTGCAAAGTCAGCCAGTGCCTTACATTATAACCGATCATACGACCTTCCGCCCCTCATCCTCACGGTTCCGGACTTGCCACGGAAAGATGCAAAACAGCCAGCTCCGGAATTGTCTGAGGGATGGGGGGTTGGGGCTGCAAAATACAGGTTATGAGAAGTCGATGGTTACTCCATCACGGATGTAGGGGGGAGGGAAAACTGATCTATGCCTGATAAAATAAAATGGGTAAAGGAGTGGCAAATATAATATATACATACAGGTCAATTAGGTTATAATATGAGTGAAGCAAAGATTTTTGGGGAGCATAAGTCAGGATGGGTTACCATATCCACTGATGAGTATGAATCTATGAAGTCCACTATAGACGTTCTTTCTGATTCGGAACTCATGGAGCAGATCAGGGATAGCAAAGCCGATTATAGAGACGGGAACTTTAAAAACGTTCGAGAACTGATTGATGAAAACGTAAAGTGAAGACTAAGACATTTCATCTTTATGCTTGAATCCTACTATGATTACTCTGTGCTCATTTTCATATATTTCAAAAAGCACTCTCCACTTCTTTTCAAAATATATTTCCCAAATTCCTGCCAGAGGATGACGTAACGGTTTTCCACATGAATATGGTGCAGTCTCCAACTTTAAAAGTTTATTGTAAAGACGCATCTGCAAATGTTTATCTAACTTTTTGTTGATAACACGCTGGATGTTGTCAGGTATTATTACGTCATGATAGGCAGGTTCGGGGCTGCAAAATACAGGTTACGAGGAACGGAGGTTATGAAAACTTCAACGACGCCGGACTGCTTAGTTTAAATCCGGGGCATCCTGGTGCTACCCGGAAATTGTCTTTGGATCAAGTAAAGCCATATTTCAGCCAAAGGGCCCGTATTGCCATGTTCCAGCCGACAGGTCCGATTCCCTCGACTTTGTTTATAGTTGGATCGGTGATGGCTGCGTCATGCTTGCCACCGGGCTTTTGCACCAGAACGGGTATGTTGACCGCCTGTAACATCGGCAGGTCGTTCAGGCTATCCCCCAAACCTATGGTCATCACATCACCGAACTGCTGGCGGTACATTCCTATCAGGATCATAACAGCCTTGCCTTTATCATTATCGCCGATCATGTGCCAGTACCTGCCTCCCCGCGTGTAGTTCAAACCATGGGACCTGATGAGCTCTATCAGCTTTTCCGCCGCTTGCTCCATGTCCTCACCCTCACCTAACCGGAACGCCTCATCATACTCCCGCATCTTTGCAAGTTTTGCCGATCCAATATCAAGCCCTGTATCTTCACTTACCCCGGCATCATCCATATCACCGAACCCTATGATCTCAAAATCGACGGAGTTGCGGATATCTTCGAGTACTTTTCGCAACGTACCGTAATCCGTGCCCAGTTCGATGACATTATAATTGCCCATTGTTTTAGTGAAATCATACTCCACATCGAAATAACCCCGGGGAATGAATATCGCGCCCCCGTTCTCGGATATGAACGGATGCGGAGAGTCCAGTTCCTTTACATACACCTCTATCTCAGCCCGGGTCTTACTGGTGCAGAATACCAGCGGAATATCCTGTTTTTTCAAAGCTGCAAGCGCGGGTCTTGCGGCTTTGTAGGAATACGTGTCATGGTCTATGAGCGTTCCATCCAGATCGGTAAATACAACATATTTCATAATTTGCCCTCATAAAGGTTCGTTATCATTTGCCCGGAATATCCGTTTTATATACAATGGTACGATACGGGAATGGTATTTCTATGCCTTCGGCATCAAACCTTTTCTTAATGGATTCCCGGAGCTCGCATCCTGTAAAGTATGCCAGCGACCTGTCATTCACCCAGAAGGTAAGCCGCATGTTCACTGCAAAATCGCCAAGCTCGCTAACAACGACCCTCATTTCTTTTCCACCCACAATATCAGGATGATAGGTACGCACATCATTAAGCGTCATGACATTCACATGATTCTTTGCTTCGTCGATCATGATACTGCGCGCCAGGTCTATATCCGAATCGTAACTTATCCCGATATTGACCGGCCAGACTATTGTAGGATCCTCGATGGACCAGTTGATCACCGCTTCATCATTGATCAGGTGATTCGGTATGATGAGCTTGCGGTTGTCCCATGTGGTAACTACGGTGTGTCGAAGCGTTATATCCGATATCGTGCCGTATTCGTCGTGGATGGTAACAAGGTCCCCAACCCTAAACGGTCGGAATGCTGCCAGCGAGATACCTGAGAAGATATTGGAAAGGGTGCTCTGGGCTGCAAGACCGATAATTATTCCCGCAAACCCCGCGCCTGCAAAAAGAGCGAGCGAAAGGTCCTTTAGAAAAGGTACACGTGAAACTACGATCATCATGCCGACAAGATAGACGACTGCAACTGCCATGCGCCTGACAAGCCCGTAAACAGTTTCATCGACATCCATTTTCTGGCTTGCGATCTCAAATTGAACCTTAAGCAATCGATTAACGGCTTTTGCAATGAGAATGGTAAATGTGATTATTGCAACTACGAACACCACATTTGCAATATCCCATGAGAGCCACGATGGTATATAATCAGAAATCGGCATGTTCTACCTTTTATCAGTATTTATAGATAGTTGACTGTCATTGTAAATAATAGTAACTGAATCCAGTAACGGGTAGTATTTCGTTGGGATCGGTTTTACAAAAGGTACTTTTATAAATAGTGCAATTAAACAGATGTGATTTCCTTATGAAACTCGAAACTCTCGACCTGCCAGAAAATATTATCCGCTTTTACACTGACTCCGGGATCGAAGAACTCTATCCCCCACAGGCAGAAGCAGTCGAGAAAGGTCTCCTCGGGAACAAGAACATACTTGCCGCTATTCCCACAGCATCCGGTAAGACCCTCCTTGCCGAGTTCACAATGCTAAAATCAATTGCAAGCGGAGGTAAAGCTTTGTACATTGTTCCGCTTCGGGCACTGGCATCCGAGAAATACGAGCGGTTCAGGGAATTTGCACCGCTGGGTGTTAAGGTCGGCATTTCCACAGGGGATTTTGATTCCAGGGACGAATGGCTCGGGATAAACGATATCATTGTTGCAACCTCCGAGAAAACGGACTCACTACTTCGGAATGAGACTTCATGGATGGAAGAGATCACAACCGTTGTCGCTGATGAGATACATCTTCTGGATTCCGCAGACCGCGGTCCTACACTGGAAGTTACGCTTGCAAAACTGATGCGCCTCAACCCTGACGCCCAGATCATCGGGCTTTCCGCAACCATCGGGAACGCGTATGAGATCGCGGACTGGCTCGGCGCGCAGCTGGTACTCAGCGACTGGAGACCCACGGAACTTCGCGAAGGTGTGTTCCTTGATGATACAATTAATTTCAGGGACACCCAGAAACCGATAAAAAAAGTGAATAATGACGATGCTGTAAATCTTGTTCTGGACACATTTGAAGAAGGTGGACAGTGCCTGGTATTTGAAAGCAGCCGCAGGAACTGTGTCGGGTTTGCAAGACGGGCAAGCAGCAGCCTCTCAAAGTTACTTGATGAAAAGGACCGCACGGCATTAAATGAGATCGCAGACGAGATACTGGACACCGGTGAAACGGAAACTGCGGCAGTGCTGGCAAACTGTATAAAAGGCGGTGCGGCATTTCATCACGCGGGACTGAACGCATCCCACCGGCGACTGGTGGAGGATGGGTTCAGGCAGAACAAAATAAAGATCATCTCCAGCACCCCGACCCTTGCAGCAGGGCTGAACCTGCCTGCCAGGCGCGTGATCGTCCGGAATTATAAGCGGTACGACCCGAACTTCGGGATGCAGCCTATACCTGTCCTTGAATACAAACAGATGGCAGGCAGAGCCGGACGTCCACACCTTGACCCTTACGGTGAATCGGTACTTATCGCAAAGTCACATATTGATTTTGAATCACTTTTAGAACATTATATCGATGCCGACCCTGAGGATATCTGGTCTAAACTTGGAACCGAGAATGCACTCAGGACACATGTGCTGTCCATCATCGTGAACGGTTTTGCAACCACAGGCGAAGGAGTGGTTGGTTTTCTTGATACGACTTTTTTTGCGCACCAGCAGAAATCATGGAGCCTGAAGAGCGTAATTGATGAATGTCTCACTTTCCTGGTAGAAAAAGAGATGATCGTGGAAAAGGATGGACTGCACCCGACAAAACTCGGGACCATCATTTCAAGGCTGTACATCGACCCACTGTCCGGTGCGCTCATTGTCAGTGGACTGAAAAGATCAGGGATCATCACGGACCTGACGCTGCTGCATCTTGTTGCCAGCACACCTGATATGCGGCTTTTGTACATGCGTTCCCGTGACTATGAGTGGGTCAATGAATTTGTGATGTCCCATCGCGAAGAATTTTCTGAGGTACCAAGCCAGTTCAAGGCTACGGATTATGAATGGTTCTTAGGGGAAGTTAAGACCGCCCTTTTGATGCTCGACTGGATAAATGAAGTCTCAGCCAACGATATTACCAAAAGGTTCGGTGTGGGCGAAGGCGACATTCACGCATTTGGAGATACTGCAAAATGGCTCATGCACGCTACCGCAAACCTTGCGAACCTTACAGGCACACAGGGTGCGGATAAGGCGCGCGAGCTGGAGAAAAGGATACACTACGGCGCAGGCGCCGAACTTCTGGAACTCCTCGGACTTGAAGGTGTCGGGCGGGTTCGCGCACGCAAGCTCTACAATGCCGGTTTTAAGTCCCTGACAGAGCTAAAACGCGCTGGTGCTAAAACGCTTTCGGAGATCGTCGGACCGAAGACGGCTGAGAAAATTCTCAGGCAGCTCGGGGCAAACAGCAGAAACGGAACAGAAAAATTGAGTATTGAACCCACTACAATGGATTCGCTGATGAGTGATGGGCAGAAAACATTCAATGATTTTGAAAAGTGATGGAATACCCAGGCATATGTAAGTTTTAAACATAATGCAGTTATAAGAAACGGATAAGAAGAGGTATTCAGCCAACAAAAAAATACTGACACGAGACGAAGACCATGCTATACAAACACTTATCTGATGTCACAAATGCAGAGATGGAAAAACTGCTTTGCCGTGGGGGAGAGCTGGCAAATGTCGGGGAAACGGTCTCTTCAATCCTAAAAAGTGTAATGGAAGAAGGCGACATTGCCCTGAGAAGGTATACAAAGCAATTTGATGGTGCCGATCTAGAGGACATCGAGGTTACGGAAGAAGAGATCGAAGAGGCATTCCGGAGCATCGATGCGGAACTTATCCATCATCTTGAAATTGCAGCCGGCAATATCAGGACTTTCCATACCGCACAGCTACCGCCAGGAAAATGGTTCATCGAAGTTTCACCCGGCATTGAACTTGGTCAGATGGTAACGCCCTTAAGAAGTGTTGGAGCCTATGTCCCGGGTGGACGGGCATCCTATCCGTCAACTGCACTGATGACAATTATTCCGGCAAAGGTGGCAGGGGTCGAGAACGTTGTGATGTGCACCCCACCACGACCCGACGGCACAGTTGACCCGTTGACACTTGCGGCTGCAAAGATAGCAGGCGCAGACCATGTATACAGGATAGGCGGAGTACAGGCGATCGGTGCAATGGCATATGGTACAGAGACCGTGATGAGCGTTGACAAGATCGTGGGTCCGGGTAATATATATGTGACCGCGGCCAAGATGCAGGTCAGGGATATGGCTGAGATAGACTTCCCGGCAGGACCCAGCGAGGTGCTGATAATCGCTGACGGGTCGGCGGATGCAAGAATGGCGGCGTCCGATATTATTGCACAGGCCGAGCACGACCCTAATGCCGTGTCTGTGCTGATCACCACATCTGCGGCTCTTGCAAGTGACGTGAAAGAGGAGGTTTTGCGGCAGGCTGAGGAAACTCCAAGACATGAGATCGTCAACGCATCGCTTGCAAACGCGGCAGTGCTGATCGCAGATTCCATGCAGGTGTGCATCGATTTTTCCAATGAGTTTGCACCGGAACATCTTGAAATAATGGTCTCGGACGAGGATTCGGTATTGGACAGGATCGAAAATGCAGGTTCCATCTTTGTTGGCAAATATGCACCGGTATCAGCCGGGGACTATGCGTCCGGAACAAACCATGTCCTTCCAACAGCCGGCTACGCAAAAATATATTCCGGTCTGAATATCAATCATTTTGTTAAGTATTCAAGCATCCAGAGGATCAGTAAAAATGGACTTGAAACACTCAGATCAACGATCATCAACATTGCTAAAAAAGAGGGGTTACAGGCTCATGCAGATGCTGTGGAAACCCGATTTAAGGATTGATGCGTTCAGTTTTCAAACCGGTCAATAGATAATTATTTAATAGGTAAATACATACAATACTTTATCAAGTTTAAAACGTATTTCAAAAACGATGGGGTGATCATATGAAAATAAGAGTTGTAAGTTCAAGAGAAGAGATGCCGAATCTCGACCAGAATGAGAAAGTAATACATTTGGCTTTTAGACCCTCGAACAAAGACATATTCACACTCGTACAGAGATGCCCGAAAGTTGAGGTAATCCAGCTTCCGAGTTCGTACAAGCGTACGGTATCCAAATCGATTGAGATGTTCCTTGATATGCAAAATATCAAGCTGATCGAAGGGGACGTATGGGGTCACAGAAAAGACATAAACGAATATTACAGCGTCTCAAACGAAATTAAAGAGAAGATAAAAGATTTAAGATCTAAAGGTAACTCAAACGAAAAGATTGCAGAAACACTGGCACGCGAGAGCAAATTGAACAAGGAAATGCTCCTCTATATCCAGAGCAAGATGTGAGCGGGTTGAAATACCCAATCCTTTTTTTCTTCTTTTGATCTCTGAGCTACAGTTATAATATCATATCTTTAATCAGCTTTTGCTCCCTCATACTCTGCAGCATCAATAAGAGCAGCTTTCAGCAATTTGTTCCGAAGGTCAGGCATTGCTGATAATGCGCGCGTCCAATCTGGAAGGAGTATTCCGGAAGGGGTTTTCAGGTATTTTTCTCCCGTTGACATGATGACCTCTGAAAATGCGTCTACGTATCTCTCTTCCTGATGACGGTTATATTCAAGACCATTGGAGAACGCATCTGCATAGTACTGACGTATCAGATCCTGTGCAACGCGTTTGTATTTGACCTGGATACTGTGCAGGAAAGGTTCGGATACCTGAGTCTCAGTTGTTTCGGTAACTATACGCAAAAAAGTTGTTAATATGTCGCGTACCATCTTACAGAGCCCTTCGCCTGCATCGGCACTCATGCTTTTGTGTTTATGGTCATAGAATCCCAGATCTGTCTGGCAAATCCTTTTTATGGTAGTGTTCCTGTAGACCTCGGCAAGTAGCCCGACTTCAAGTCCCCAGTCACCCGGTATCCTTATATTCAGGGCAAGGTCGCCGGTCATTGCAAACTCGCCTGCAAGGGTGTATCTGAATGCCTGAAGGTACTGCAACATTTCGGATTCATACTTTATGTCAATTTGCAGGACTTCAAGCATTGGACGGACAAAAAGACGAAACACACGCCCATGCATCATCCTTTTTTCCTTATTTATCCTTGCATAGTAACCCTTGTTGAAAAAAAAGTCAAGTTCCGGTTCAACGATGGGGTACAATAATTTTGCTGGAAGGTCTTTTGAGTAAGTAACAATATCCGCATCATGAAGTCCTATTGCATACCCTTCAAGGCTTGCTATACCTATTGCGATCCAGACGTCCTTTCCTTTTCCTGCGAAGGAAGTGACATCAAGGTGTTTTTCTTCTTTCAGTTCCTCCAAAATAGCCTGGATTCGCGGTCCATTACACCAGACCACCAGATGAGGCAACTTCAATCGATTGAAAAATTTAAGCACGTGTTCATACTGGCTTGAATTGTCTGCCGCGAGTGCGATTATAACTTTTTTGAGACATATACATTCGTTCAGGTCATTGATGATGTTCGGTAGAGGTTCATTTTCAATTTCCTCATATAACATTGGAATAATAATGACCGCTGGTCGAACAACTGATAATTTACGCAGGCGTTCTATTATGTCTTCCGAGTTGATACAAAAATCATGAATTGTTGTTATACGCTCCTGATAAAAATCCATACTACCTACCCCAGATCATGAATTCAAATATGGATGATATTTGAATGTGAGCATTAATTATGTTGCTCCGGTATTAAACCACCTTAATTGCTCTAACCTGTGTAATAATATTAGAAAGCATAATTGATAAAGTTACTTATATTTTTTAATTGCACAGTTTTTTGAGCATGACCTGAACAGATTATTTATGCGAGTTTGTGTTTTCTGGGTCACAGAGCCACCTGATACACCTGATATATAACTATTTATTATATCAGGTATTTACAATTCCAAAACTAACCCTGAGAGGATTTACAATACTATGACTCCAAAATACGGAAAAGTATACCTTGTGGGCTCAGGTCCCGGTGATCCGGAACTGTTGACATTAAAAGCCCGCAGGCTCATTGATACCGCAGATGTTGTAGTCTATGACCAGCTTCCAGGCAAGGCTATTCTTGATTCAATTCCTGAAACCGCCGAAAAGATAGATGCAGGAAAATATGCCGGAGACCATAAACTCTCACAATGGGAAACAAA
>JAFGQV010000172.1 GCA_016935475.1 Methanosarcinaceae archaeon | reverse complement strand
TGTGTTGCATCATTTGAGTTTGGTTGTCTAAGATTCACCATGTAAATCGCTTCCATTTTGGATAATAAGTATCTTTATTCCACAATCTGTAATCCACAATCTGGCGGAATACAGCAATCGGAAAGTGATTGTAACATCATTTTATTTATAGATTTTGATTGGGGTCAATATTTCACAAAATCAAAAATTAAACCAATCTCCAATCACAGGTTTGGCAAATCACTAAATCGGGAGCTTGATGTTTTTATTGCAAAATGTTTATATTATTTTAGGACAATATTTATATATACGGAAGTAGTTAAGTGGTTACCTACTAGTACCGAACAAAAAACCAATTTTAAAGCCAACTCAACAAATATAATTCAATTGTTGGGACTTACACAAATTGATACTAGCCAATACGAGAGAAAAACAGGAGTTCATTAAAAATGACAGATTATGCAGTGTTCTGGGGGTGCATGATCCCGGCGCGTTTTCCTTTTATGGAGAAATCAATACGACTTGTATGTGATAGGATGGGCGTTGGACTTCATGATATTGATGGTGTTACCTGTTGTCCCACAAAATCAATTATTAAAGTGGGAGATGAATTTACATGGTACGTCATAGCAGCCCGGAACCTTTGTCTGGCAGAAAATATGGGCATGGATCTTGTAACACCATGCAATGGTTGTTACAGTACATTAAAAGCAGCTGCCACCGAACTTAATATGGACGCCCGACTTCGCCGCGAAGTTAATGATGTACTTGCAAGTGTGGGACATGAGTACAAAGGCAACGTACAGGTTAAGCATCTCGTTGAAGTATTATATGATGATCTTGGCATCGATGAGATCAAAAAACACATAACAACACCTCTTGATGGGATGAAAATAGCAATTCATTATGGATGTCACATGATCCGTCCAAGTTCTGCGATACATTTTGATGACCCGAACCATCCCACAAAGTTCGATCTTCTTGTTGAAGCACTTGGTGCTAAAAGTGTGGACTATGAAACAAAGATGCTTTGTTGTGGCAACAACTTGAGCAACACTGAAGATCCCTCGGATTCGGTGGCACTCTCACGCGAGAAGATACTTGAGGTACAGGAAATAGCAGACGGCATGACAATGATGTGTCCTGCTTGCTTTTCACAATTTGATTCCAAGCAGTATCTCATGGAAAAGAGCGGCGAAAGATTGCACATGCCGATTATATATTTCACAGAACTTATGGGACTTGCATTTGGATTTGCCCCCTCAGAACTTGGCATGGACATGCACAGGGTCGAAACAGAATCCTTTGTCAAAACGTATAATGAGCGCTCAGAACACCTTAAAAGTGCAAGAAAATATTTCGACCTGCCAGCTTTGAGGCGCTGCTATGAATGTGCTGCATGTGTAGATGATTGCCCTGTTACCAAAATCATTCCAAGGTTTGAACCGAACCGGATAATCGGTGATATCATAAATGGTAAACTGGACGAGATCGTAGGATCCCCGGATATCTGGTATTGCGCAGACTGTTATACTTGTTATGAACTATGCCCGCAGAAATTTGGTATGGTGAAGGTCTTTGACCGTCTGAAGAACCTCTCCAATGAACGCGGCGTGGCTCCAGAGGGCTTCAAAGGAGGACTCAAGATGTTTATGGAAACCGGAAAGTTGGGTGAGCCAACGGCAATGCGTAAGAAATTGAAATTACCCAAACCACCCGAAAGCGGTGGAGAGGATTTCAAGAAATTGCTTGAAGAGATTAAAAATCGAAAAAACCCTGATCCTGTTTCTGAATTCGAATCTACGTCAGGGGAAGTCGGTGAGAAAAATATAGGTGAATTAAATGAGAAGTAACTGTTACATTCCATCTGGGTGTGCTATTTCCGGCATGATGAGCGAGTCTGGAAAGCGAGTTGATGGAAGTGACATAATTAAGTCAATTGCTCTTATGCATGACCGCTCAAATGGTCTCGGAGGAGGTTTTGCAGCATATGGCATATATCCCAGGCATTCTGATGAGTATGCTTTCCATATGATGTTTGACAACATGGGTGCAAAGGAAAACTTCGAGGGCTATTTCAAGGACAGATTTGATATTGTCATGGATGAAGAGATACCAATACGTCCTGGTGCTGTTTTTGGGGACAAGACTTCCGGAAGATATAATGAATATGGAACTCAGCCGATTATAAATCCTCCAGTACTGTGGCGTTATTTCGTTGATGTGCCAGAGAGTAGAACGAAGTTTGTTTCAGAACGTGAATATGTTGTTGAGAAAGTGATGGAGATCAACTCGACAATAGATGGTGCTTTTGTCGCCTCGTCTGGTAAGAATATGGGAGTCTTCAAAGGTGTGGGATACCCTGAGGATATTGGAGTGTTCTACAAGTTAGATGAATATAAGGCATACATCTGGACCTCACACGGCCGTTTCCCCACTAACACACCAGGATGGTGGGGTGGTGCACATCCATTTGGTCTTCTTGACTGGTCCATAGTCCACAATGGGGAGATATCTTCATACGGCATAAACAAGCGCTACCTCGAGCCTTTTGGATACAAGTTAGAGCTTCGAACAGATACAGAGGTCGTTGCATACCTTTTTGATCTGCTTGTCCGAAGGCACAAGATGCCATTTGAACTGGCGGTTAAAGCCCTTGCTTCACCTTTCTGGAAAGATATTGACAGAATGCCCGAACGCGAGAAAAAGATCGCTACTTCTATTAGACAGGTCTATGGCGGTGCGCTCCTGAATGGACCTTTCAGTATTATTCTCGGGCATAACCGGGGTATGGTCGGTTTCAATGACCGCATCAAATTACGACCCATGACCTGTGCCAGGAAAGATGACATGCTGTACATGGCATCTGAAGAATCGGCCATCAGGGAGATAGCACCTGATCTGGATGTGGTGTGGAGCCCAAGAGCGGGAACAGCAGTTATAGGTGAATTAAACGAGGAGGTTGTGTAATGGCATCCCAGTTACCGCCAGAATTCATAGTTAAGATCGACTACGACCATTGCAGGCGTTGCAGGCGATGTGTCATGAACTGTAGTTTTGGATGTATGCAGTTCAAGGACAAGGTTGTGCCTGACCACAAAAAATGTGTTGCATGCCACAGGTGCGTGACATTCTGTCCTGAATCTGCAATAACAATTACCAGGAACGAACTGGCTTATAAGGAGAATGCAAACTGGCTGCCGGAAATCCGGCAGAATATCCTCAAGCAGGCAGAAACAGGCGGCATACTCCTCACAGGAATGGGCAATCCCAGACCATACCAGATACTCTGGGACCACATGCTGATCGATGCATGCCAGGTTACAAACCCTTCAATTGATCCACTGCGCGAACCAATGGAACTCAGGACATACCTTGGTCGAAAACCGAACCTTCTGGAGTTTGCAGAGGACAGTAACGGTGAGATTGACCTTACAACCACGCTACAGCCCCAGATCAAACTGGATATACCTGTCGTGTTTGCAGCGATGTCGTATGGTGCGATAAGCCTGAACGCACATAAGGCGCTTGCAATGGCTGCTAAAAGATCAGGTACTCTCATGAACACAGGCGAAGGAGGACTTCACGAAGACCTGTATTCATATGCCGGTAATATCATAGTTCAGGTTGCTTCCGGTCGGTTTGGTGTGCACAGCGAATACCTTAACACCAGTGCAATGGTCGAAATAAAGATTGGACAGGGTGCAAAACCAGGCATAGGCGGACACCTGCCAGGCGAGAAGGTGGGAGAGGAAATATCAAAGACCCGAATGATCCCTGTTGGAACGGACGCTCTTTCCCCGGCACCGCATCATGATATTTATTCGATCGAAGAC
>JAFGQV010000022.1 GCA_016935475.1 Methanosarcinaceae archaeon | reverse complement strand
GGTTGGTAGTGATTTTTAATGCAGGCATTAATATTTGACCCGTTCTCGGGTGCATCCGGAGATATGATCATCGGAAGTCTGATCGACCTTGGGTCAGATGCATCTGTCATCCGTGATGTCATGGAATCGGCTGCCGACGTTTCTGTTTCCATTAACCGCATCTCCAAGCGGGGCATCAGTGCTGTTGATGTGAAGGTAACTACCGGGAATGAACACCGGCGCAGCTATTACGAACTTCTGGACGTTATCAGGTCAGCATCCCTGCCCAAAGGGATCGAGAAGAGCGCACTTGTGATATTTTCCCTGCTGGCAGATGCCGAATCAAAGGTACACGGTCAGCCTCTTGATGAATTGCATTTTCATGAAGTGGGCCAGAATGACGCAATTGCCGATGTTGTAGGCGCATGCACGGCAATAAATAAATTCGGATCCCATCAGGTATACTGCACTCCAATCACGGTTGGCAGTGGTTTTATCGAATCCGCGCACGGCACATTGCCAGTACCTGCACCCGCCACGCTGGAGATACTGAAGGCATGTAAGATGAAGTTTAGAGGTGGCAATGTCCCGCGTGAACTCCTTACCCCAACTGGCGCCGCGATACTCGCACATTTCGCATCTTCGGTGGATTCATTTCCGCAGTCCCTTCCACTATCTATTGGATATGGCGCCGGGGATGCGGACACGCCACAAGCGAACGTGCTTCGGACAGTCCTGGCTGAGATGGATGATGCATTGATCCAGGATCCCATCGAGGTGCTCGAGACCAATGTGGATGACGTGACCGGAGAGGTTCTTGGAAACCTTATCGAAGAACTGCTCCGAATGGGTGCAAGGGATGTTTCCATTACTCCCACTACCATGAAAAAAGGCAGGGCGGGTCATATCATCCATGTCATTGCAAAATCAGAGGATACCTCAAAATTTGCACGCAAGATCATCACGGAAACCGGTTCGCTGGGCGTCCGTGTGATCCCCACACGCCACCGTTTGATAGCAGACCGGCGCATGGACAATGTTAGAATAACGATCAATGACCAGCAGTTCGAGATCGCGGTGAAGATCGCACAGGATACACATGGTACATTGCTCAACATCTCCGCAGAGTTCGAGGATTGTAAGAAGGTGGCAACAAGATGCGGGGTACCACTGAAGGATGTTATCAGGCGGGCAGAAGGGGAAGCGTGGGGACGGTTCGGGTGAAGGATCTTGACTGTGGTGAATCCTTATTTTCCTGATGTACTTGTGGTAATGCTCGCAATAATATTATGACAAATCTTCCATCTTAATCAAAAGGTACCCGCAAACCGCAAAGAACCCGAACCCAACAGGAATTGCCTTGAACGCCTCGTTCCACACGGCAAAGGAACTCACAGCCAGCAATGTGCCGCATACAAGCAAGCCCATCCCTGTCATTCTGGTGCTCACATCATACTCGACCTTATCACGCAGGAGTTCATAGGCAACGATAACAACGCACAGTAGTGATGCTGCAGCCCATGAGATAGTACGTATCGAGGCTGCAACCCCTCCAGACGATAGCATTGTCAACTGCTTAAGAACGCTCACCACAATTGTGCCGTATGTCATGTCAAAGTTCAGGTAAAACAGTGAAAACTTAATTCCCCATCCGGCAGTCCATCCAATATTGTACTGATATATCTCCCATGGGACAGTGATACATATCAACGGAAGCAGTCTTCGAAGCAGCGGAACTTCTTTTGATTTTATAGGTAGAATCGTCATCGTAGCTAGATTTACTTGCATTAATATATATTACTTTGCACAAATAACCCATAGGAGTATATATTATCACATTTCTATATAGATAATTGTTGAAAACAAAATTAAAGAGGTATTACTATAGAAACACGTAAAGTTCAGCAAACAGGTGGTTCTACTTATATTATATCCCTGCCAAAACAGTGGGCTTCCAAAGCAGGGATCACGACCGGAGCACGCGTTTCTTTGCGTCCCCAGTCTGATGGGACTCTTGTGATCGATCCTATCCGTGGATCACCACCGCTTAAGAAAAGGCAGATCGATGTCACCGGTACAATGGGCGATGCGCTCACACGCGACATGATCGCTGCGTACCTTGCGGGATATGACGTGATCGAACTCAAGGCAAACCGCATTCTTGCAGAGCAAAAGAAGATAATTAGAGATGTATGCCACAAATTGATCGGACCTGAGATCATTGAGGAGACCGCAAAAAGTGTGTTGATCCAGGACTTGCTGAACCCAAACGAAATATCCATTAAAAAAAGCGTCCGAAGGATGTTCTTGATCTCCAATTCCATGCATGTCGAAGCTGTCAAGGCACTTAGGAGCAGGGACACAGACCTTGCACTGGATGTGATACAGCGGGACGATGAAGTGGACAGGTTATTCCTGCTGATCTCCAAGCAGTTCAGGTCTGTCCTGCGCGGTGCGCGCCTGCCGGATACATCGGACACGTCCATTGATGAGTACCATGACCTGAGAATGGCAGCAGGACCACTGGAGCGCATTGCCGACCATGCACACAGGATCGCAACTATGGTAAACGCCATGGATGATATCATACCCGATCTGATAATGGATCATGTGGAGAAGGCGAGTGATACATCACGAAAAATAGTAGAGGATGCGATCGATGCCCTGTATAACTCAGACGTAACACTTGCCAACGAGGTAATCGGAAGGGTGGATGAGATGCGGGCTCAGATATCTATCCTTAATAAATCGCTCATCACCCTTAAATCGTATCAGGCAGTCGTTGCACTCAGGACAGTTGCCGACAGTATAGACAGGACAGGAGATTACGGTGCAAACATTGCAGAGATTGCCATAAACACTGCAATGACAGATTTTACAAAAAATGCAGGTTAAATGATTAAGGTTAAATGTTTCAAATACCTGATTATGAAGCATAAGATACTACCAAATTGCAGGTCAAATGAGTATTTATATTATAATCTATTATCTAAAATAAAATAAGACGAATTAAAACCTTCATTATATCAAACAAGTCCATCAAAACGAATTCTAAACCGCCAACGGAGGAAATACATGGGCGTAATAAAAAGATTCAAAAGGAATTTATCAGACATTTTTAAAAAACTGTTCAACAAAAAGAATGCGCGCATCGGTATTTATGGACCCCCGAATGCTGGAAAAACTACCCTTGCCAACAGGATACTTCGGGATTGGACCGGCGATGCCATGGGTTCGGTTTCAAGCATTGCACACGAAACAAGACGTGCCAGACGCAGGGAGGGTGTTACCATCCAGTCGAACGGAAATTCTATCACACTGGATATAATCGACACTCCTGGGCTTGCAACCAAAATAGATTTTCATGATTTCATGGCATCTGGCATGACGGAGTCCGAATCAAAGCGAAGAGCAAAAGAGGCAACTGAAGGTGTTATCGAAGCTGTAAAATGGCTGGAGAACCTTGATGGTGTAATTCTTGTCATGGACGCGACCGAAGATCCCTTCACTCAGGTAAATGTCACGGTCATCGGGAACATGGAAGCACGAAGCCTTCCTCTATTGATCGCAGCAAACAAGATCGACCTGCCAGAATCATCTCCAAAGACCATCAAAGATGCGTTTCCCCAGCATCCCATGGTCGCAATCTCGGCACTTGAAGGTGAGAACATCGATACGCTTTATGAAGAGATCGCAAAAAGGTTCGGGTGATGTGTATGACTGGCATTCAAATGGACCTTGTATCAGATGACAAAATGGCGAGAATGACGCCTGTGGAAAAAGTCCGGTTTATCATAGATGAAGTAAAAGAGGGTAAGATACTTGTACTTGAAAAAGGTCTGACCCCTGAAGAGGAAGCGCACCTCATCGAGATGACAATGACACTTATCGATCCTGATAATTTTTCAGGAATAGAGATGGAAAGCTATCCTTCAAGGGTGGACACCTCAATACTTGGAAAACTGTTAAAAAAAAATACCATTCGCACGAGACTCACAGTCATTGGACCGGCAGATCAATTAAAAACACTTAAAAAGGGTCGAGACCTGATAAGTGCACTTGTCTCTTCAAACGAATAGTTGTGTGAACTCAATGGAAAACGGCAGAAATGATGGCAAGGTAATCTCTTCATCTCAACCCCTGGCATCGGTTGAAATGGGGCGAGATGATGTCAATGTAGTCTGCACATATGGTAAGATATCGGTATGGTTTGGACGTCAGGTGCCCGAAGTTGTGATCGGGCAGATATTGATCAGCATTTCTAATATTGATGCATCGGCTGTTCACGAATATGATCTGGTTTGTGATTTCGAGAAAATTACGGACTATGAAGGGTGTGGGTATGTGCTCGTTTCCTATGCAAAATCAGAAAATGGGTACAGGGCAACGTTCAATGTTCCCTTTTCCAATAAAACCGCGCTGCTCTGCATGGCAGATTCGATCCTCAAAGAACTTAAGAACAAAGATGTTACCATAGATGTATACTGGACTGGTAATGACGCCGACATTATGCGGTTGTCTGATGAGTTGCACAATATTGATGGTTGGGGAGTAAAACAGATCAATTACAAAGATGATGTTTGAGTCAAAAACAGTCTTTGATGGAAAAACGATTTACATATCAGGATAAAATGACAATGAAAGAAATACCTGCAATCGAATGTGAGAAATTGGTACTCTCAATGGAACTTCTTGGAAGACGTATTAGTATTACAGCAAAGGAGATCGATCTTGAAAGCGCTAAAAGGGTGATCACAGATATCTTAAAAGCCAATAACATATTTTTGATGGGAGCAGGGCGGTCTGGTCTTGTTGCCAAGGCTTTTGCCATGCGCCTTATGCAGCTCGGGTTCAGTGTGTTCGTGGTTGGAGAATCAACCACCCCGGCAGTTCAAGAGGATGATGTTGTGATTGCAATAAGCGGTTCTGGAGAAACGCGCTCTATCGCCGATCTTGGAAGAATTGCAAAAGAAATTGGCTCATGTCTTGTCACGATAACTTCTAACAGTAACTCAACTCTTGGGAGACTATCAGATACTGTGATGATAATCCCTGGCAGAACCAAAAATGATGTGGGGGGATATCTTGAGCGTCATATGCGGGGTGAGTACACACAGCTTTCACCGCTTGGTACATCTTTTGAGGTCGCAAGTCTTGTGTTCCTGGATGCCATGATCGCGGAAATGATATCCATCACAGGTGCGTCTGAAGCAGACTTAAAATCAAGGCACACTATTCTGGAGTAAGTGAAGGATTGAAATGGCTGGCACGAAATTCGCAAAAAGAGTTCTGGACATCGACATTTCAGGTATAAGGAAGATGTTCGAAGCTGCAGGCTCGGATGCAATCAATCTGGGACTCGGCCAGCCGGACTTTGACACACCCCCTTATATAAAACAGGCAGCCATCGATGCCATTAACGAAGGATTTACAGGTTATACCTTTGGTTCCGGTATCCTGGAACTGCGGGAAGCACTTAGCCGCAAGTTCAAAGAGGAGAACAGCTTCGATGCTGCACCCAATGAGATAATAGTAACATCAGGGGCATCCGAGGCACTGGAGATCGCAATCGCTACACTTGTTAATCCGGGTGATGAGGTACTCATTGCAAATCCGGGTTTTGTGTCATATAATGCACTGACCGCGATAATGGGGGGTCAGGCTGTTGGGGTGCCCCTTGGGGATGACCTGAACATGCATCCTGAAGATATCATGGAACGCATTTCCAAAAAAACCAAGGCAATGATCGTAAATTCCCCTTCAAATCCTACCGGTGCGGTCCAGAGCAAAGAAGATATCAGAGCATTTGCAGAGATCGCAGATGACCATAATATCACAATTATCTCGGATGAGGTGTATGAGCATTTTATCTATGAAGGTGAGCATGTAAGCCCTGCGCGGTATTCGGACAATGTCATCACAGTGAACGCTACTTCCAAGACATACGCCATGACAGGCTGGCGGCTTGGCTATGTTGCTGCAAAAGCTGAATATACCGAACAGATGCTCAAGGTACACCAGTATGTACAGGCATGTGCGAACTCGATCGCGCAGAAAGCTGCATTTGCCGCTTTAACAGGTCCCATGGATTCGGTGATTAACATGCGTGAGGAGTTTAAGAAACGGCGTGATGTCCTTGTGGATGGTTTGAACGCGCTGGGGCTAAACTGTGAGTTGCCAAAAGGTGCCTTCTATGCATTTCCTTCTGTTCCGGATTCGGCAGAGGTTGCGGGCAGGTTCGTATCCAATGGTGTGATCGTAGTGCCGGGCACGGCATTTGGGGACAGGGGTGACGGGTATATCAGGATCTCATATGCAGCATCCATGTCTGATATACAGCGTGCGCTTGGGATCATGGAACGTGTTCTGTATTAAAAAAGTTAGATTTTTTCCAATTTGTTGTCCATTGACCCGGTATCTCTGATCATCTCGACCAGACGGTCAAGGACTTCATCAATACCATCACCTGTAGCGGTGGATATGTTCATATCAACAAAATCAAGCTGATGAAACTCAGGAAGATCTGATTTGTTTGCAGCAACAAGTATGGGCAGTTCGAAATGCTGCCTTACTTCATCAAGCATGTGTTTCTGGTCAGCTATTAAATAACCGCACGTCTCGCTTGCGTCTATTATGAAGAGAACAGCAGCGTCAAGATATTTCAGGGCAGTGATAGCTTGGAGTTCGATCTCGTTCCTTTCCGACATGGCCCTGTCAAGCAGACCGGGGGTATCCATCACCTGGTACCTCTCGTCGTTCCTGAAAAAATGTCCAATGGACACGCCTTTGGTAGTAAAAGGGTATGGTGCTATCTCAGGACTTGCACCCGTAACCGAGGAAACAAAACTGGATTTGCCAACATTCGGATAGCCTGCAACCACGATAGTATGTTCGTCATTAACTTCAGGCAGTTTTCGCAAAACATTCCTTGCGTCGTTAAGTAAGATCAAGTTCTTGTTAATGGAACCCATAATGGACGCCATACGCCCGAAAGCTTCTTTTCGCACAAGAGCGGGCTGGCGGGTCTTACGCATTTTGCCAACATGTTCTCTTGCAATATCATGTATCTTTCCACTTGCCCAATCAACAGAAGCCAGTGACATCCTGAGCTTGTCGATCCCGACAAGGATGTCTGCAAGTTCGTAATAAAACCGGGGAAGCTGGTCAAAATCCGGAAAACGCCTGACAATGTTTGCAAGATTATCAGACAGTACATTTGCAGAGGTCAATATCATGGACTCCTCTGCCTTCAGTGCTGTCCCTCTGCCTATAATTGTTTTTCCCGATTTTGCCCTTGAAGCCCGCTTGAATGCTTTGTCAATCAGTTCATCGGATGTGGGCACAGTATGGATTTTCTCGAATATCATGTTTTCATTGCTCTTTAAATAAGGCACAAACTCGGGTAAGGTATATATTTTTGTTCCTCAGTGCTAATATGGAGCACTTCATAATTTTCATCTATGTTAAATCCTGCAATATGTATATATATTAATATTGAGTACTTATAATGAAAATGGTGATTGAATGGAACTGTCCCCAATCCAGAAAGATATTCTCATTGCATTGATCAATCTCCAGCGACAAAAAAATCGTGCAGTTAAGGGTGAAGAAATCGCAGAGCTCATTAACCGGAATCCTGGTACTGTCCGTAACCAGATGCAGTCGCTGAAAGTGCTTGGGTTAGTAGAAGGGGTACCAGGTCCAAAAGGTGGCTACAAAGCAACAGGTGGAGCATACCAGGCGTTGAATGTCACTGCAGTTGACCATGAAGCAGCTGTACCGATCTACCGAAATAACACTGTTGTAAGTGATGCCACTGCGGCAGAGATCAATTTCACAACTGTCCGTCATCCGGACCTGTGTAATGGCTTTATTAAAGTAATTGGAAATATCAGGGATTTCAGGGAAGGCGATACGGTCCAGATAGGTCCCACTCCCGTAAATCATCTGATCGTGCGGGGTGACATCATCGGACGGGATGATTCTCAGAACTCATTGCTTTTTTCAATTACAGAGATGGTCTCACTCCCCAAAAAACCTGTGATGAATTATATCAAAAGACCTTCCATATATATCAATACCAATGCTACTATTCAGGAAGCTGCAAGGGTTCTTATTAGAAATAATATCCATGGCGCTCCTGTTGAAGATAAAGGGTCAGTGGTGGGTGTTATAACATTCAAAGATATCGGGGATGCACTTGCCAGCGGAAATCTCAAAAGAAAGGTCAAAGACATCATGACAAAAGATCTGGTAACCGTGGATGGGAAGATGCCACTGTATGAAGCTGTTAAAGTGTTCAACCAGCACAACGTAGGTCGCCTGATCGTTACGATAGATGGTGTTCCCAGGGGAATTCTCTCAAAGACCGATGTTCTTCACGAACTGGCAGTATACTAACTGTTCATGATCGTGTGTACTGTTATACAGCCTGGTCACTCCAGATGGCAAAACGGATATATCTCGTTTATCCCCGGCGCTTTTTAAGTTCAGCAACAATGTCGTCGAGTGACACGCCGTTTGCTGCAAACATCACCAGCAGGTGAAACAGCAGGTCAGATGATTCGTATATGATCTCCTCACGATCCTTGTTCTTGACTGAAATGATGACCTCAACTGTCTCTTCGCCCACCTTTTCAAGGATCTTGTCCATGCCTTTCCTGTGGTTGAGGAGCGAGCATACGTACGATCCTTCGATAGGGTTATTTTTGCGGTCCAGTATAACATCGTAGATCTCATTCAAGATTGATAGGTCGGTGTCTGGCATTCTAATCCTCTTCTAATTTTGGAAAATTCCGATTCACTTTTCTGGTGTTTGTTCTGGTGTGGTCTTTACGTATATCGTTTTCCCTTTGAAGCTAATACGACGTATGCGGTGATAGGGTATCAGGGTATCCGGGAAGATCGTAAAGAACGAACGCCCGATGTCTATTATTTCGTTACATGAGATTGTTTTTGTGTCATCAGGGGCACCCCTGTGGATATATTCTATCTGACATTCGCTCATGTCCATTCCTTTCCATTTCAATTCGTTCAATATGTTACGGGAGTGTTTGGATATTATCCTCCCATCCGTCAAGATCACCGTTTACAACCCCTTTATAAATTAGCGATGCAAATTTCAATTCTTCTTTTGATGTGAATAAAGGTTTATGCCATCAAATTACTTACTGATTTTGTATTATACACGTTTCCTGACTGAAGAATACTTATAACATCAGGATATGGAATTGTCCATATGGGAAAAATGACGGAAGGCAAAGTCGGTTCTTTTTACAATTTTCTATCAGACGGCTGCAAACTCTGCCAGCTTGGCGCAAAGATGGTGCTTTTTGTCACAGGTAAATGCGAACGTGGTTGTTTCTACTGCCCGGTTTCAGAAGACCGTAAAAAGGATGTGGTATACGCGAACGAACATCCCGTACGGTCGGATGAGGACGTGATCAATGAAGCGCGGCAGATGAGTGCCCTTGGAACAGGCATCACTGGCGGTGAGCCATTGCTTGAACTTGAGCGCGCCCTGCACTACATACGTCTCCTGAAATCGGAGTTTGGACCCGGACACCATATTCATCTGTATACTTCCATTGCACCTGAGAAGGATACGCTTGCCGCACTTGCTGAAGCCGGACTGGATGAGATCCGTTTTCATCCCCCGGTTGAGTTATGGAACTCCCTGAAAGACACACCTTTTGCAGACTCTATCCGAACTGCAATTGAACTGGACATTTCAGCCGGGATCGAGATCCCTGCCATGGAAGGTGCAGAAAAGATCACGGATCTTGTCAATAGTGTCGGCGGGTTCCTGAACCTTAACGAACTCGAGTTTTCGGATACCAATGCAGATGCCATGCGAAAAGGTGGCTTTGAACTTCACGATGACATGTCCAATGCCGTGGCAAATTCGCGTGCATATGCCAAAAAAATAGCACCATGTTGCGCAAAATTTCATTTTTGTTCATCCCGGTACAAAGATGCAGTACAACTTAAGAACCGCCTTCTGCGTACTGCTGAAAATACAGCACGTCCCTTTGATGAGATCACAGAAGAAGGTACCATTGCTTACGGCGTGATCAAAAATAGCGACCCTGGCAGTTCCCTTGCAGTCCTGCAGAAGATGGAAGTGCCGGATGACCTGTTCGAGGTTATGGATGGACGTATTGAAATCGCATGGTGGGTACTTGAAGATATTGCAGATGAGTTGAATGAAGTAGGCAGCATTCTTACGATTATTGAGAGATATCCTTTTGAAGGCGGGTTGGTGGTTCAAACAACACCAATTTGATAGTAAAAACCCAAAATATATAAATCAGAATGCTATAGGATAATTGCTTTCTGAACAGCTTTTGAGAGTGTTGGTCAACTACTATAAGTTTATAAACAAAAAATCTTATTGTTAATATTGAGGTGTTTGTACTGGAAACAATAGAAGAGCGAGTAAAAGCAAGACTAATCAAATATCTTGGTCGCGATGACACTGGTATCCGTAAGGTTGTCTTGAAACTATTTTTAGAAGGAGGTATGTTCACAACGGGTGATGTGTATGAATATCTTCATAAAACGGATTTTGATGTTAGCTACAGGGGAGTATCAGCCATGGTCGGGCTTATGAACACACGACTTGGTATCCTTAGCATTAATGTGACCGGGGACCATAACATATATTCGCTGAAGGAAGACTATAAGGGGATAGTACAGTCCGTTCTGGAAAACTATTGAACTGCAATTGGCATTCAATCAAATTGATGATAATGGGTTTTGATACATTTTTTATAGGTATGATCTTTTTTCAATTATCTGGTAATGCTGCACGATCTTGTATGTCATTAAGGGGAAGACTTCCATGCTAAAAAGTATTATGCGTACATTTTATGGGGGGTATGAACGCCTGCTTACCCAGGAAGTGGCAGCAGGTCCGGTTCCCAGGCATGTTGCAATAATTATGGATGGTAACAGACGGTATGCCAGAAGGAGTGGAAGAGTCAGTCGCTTTGGTCACGCAAAAGGAGCTGACACCACAGAAAAAGTAATAGACTGGTCATGGGAGATCGGTATTGACCATCTGACGATATATGCATTTTCAACCGAGAACTTCAACAGGTCCGCAGATGAGACCGAGACGATCTTTGATCTCATTGGTATCAAGTTTGACGAGATGTATGAAGATGAGCGTACCCATAACCGCAGGATGAAGGTCCGGGTAATTGGAGATACTGCGCAACTGCCTGCTTCCCTTAAAAGCTCCATAACAAAGATCGAAAATGCGACACGTGATTATGAAGGGTTTCACCTGAACGTTGCAATCGCATACGGCGGCAAGCAGGATATCGTGCAGGCTGTACGGGAAATTGCAGGTAAAGTGGAACACGGCGAGTTAACCTTAGCTGAGATCACAGAAGCCACGATATCAGATCATCTTTATCCCGCAGGCGGAACTGCAGTTCCGAACGTGGATTTTATCATACGTACCGGCGGAGACGAACGCGTTTCTAATTTCCTCCCCTGGCAGGCAAATGGGAATGAATGCGCGGCATATTTCTGTGCACCGTTCTGGCCGGAATTCCGCAAGATCGATTTTTTGAGGTCGATCAGGGTGTACCAGGCACGAATGGCAGAGCAACAGAAAAGTATTACCCGCCGGACTGCAAGATTTTTAAGTGCACTCGGCAGAACAGATGTCAATGACATACGTAGTCACCAATAGTTTATGATGAAGAATATCGGGTGATCTGATATCCTGTGGTGATGAAGTCTATCTGGCAGTTATCCCCGGGAATAGATTAAACTTATGAATAGAAAGGGTATACTTTAAGTTCAAGTATTGTTTATGCAGGTGTTATCGGACGTGATAAAGCAGTAGTGTATATAACTACAGGACACCATGTAAGCGATTCGGAAATCTGTTTTTTCCGATTAGTTTTAAGCAAAGGATGAATTAGATAAGATCATAACAATGGATGGGTGTGAATAGTGCAGCAGGATTACAAACCAGGTGAGATTGAGAAGAAGTGGCAAGAACGATGGAGCAAGAGCAGGATATTTGAAGCAGAACCTTCTGAAGATGAGAAGTTCTTTATCACGATCCCATACCCATACCTGAACGGAAATCTGCATGCAGGGCACACGAGAACCTTTACCATAGGGGATGTTGTGGCAAGGTACAGGCGGATGCTTGGTTTCAATGTCCTTTTTCCAATGGGTTTCCATGTAACAGGCACGCCGATCGTCGGGCTTGCGGAACTCATCCAGAATCGTGAACCTCAGACAATGGAAGTGTATTCCAGGTTCCATGGTATACCTCTGGATGTGCTGGAAACACTGGATACGCCCGAAAAGATCGTGGACTATTTCAAAGTGGAATCTGAGTTCAACATGCGCTCTATCGGTTATTCCATCGACTGGAGGCGAAAGTTCACAACCACTGACCCACATTACAAGAAGTTCATTGAATGGCAGTTCAATCTCCTTTATGATAAAAGTTTGATAGTCAAAGGTTCGCATCCTGTAAAGTGGTGCCCTCATGATAACAATCCGGTGGAAGACCACGACATACTGCACGGTGAGAGTGCAACAATTGTTGATTTTACATTTCTCAAATTCAAATACGATGATGTGGTGCTTCCATGTGCCACCCTTCGACCGGAGACCATCTTCGGGGTTACGAACCTGTGGGTGAACCCTGATATCGAACATGTGAAGATAAAGGTAGAAAAGGATGGTAGAGAGGAATTCTGGATCGTAAGCAAAGAGGCATACAGGAAACTCACATTCACGGACCGGAAAGTTGATTTTGTCGAAAACGTGCCATCAAGTTCAATTATCGGGATCAAGGTCAAAAACCCGCTCACAGGGGCAGAAGTGATCACACTGCCAGCTTCTTTTGTAAAAGGTGGGAACGGCAGTGGTATCGTGATGAGCGTCCCTGCCCATGCACCATATGATTACCTGGCGCTTCGTGACCTGTATGACAGGGATCTGAGCGAGTTCGGTATTGATGAAGACCTGCGCAGGATCGAGTTCATCTCACTGATCAAGGCTCCGGAATTCGGGGAATATCCGGCAGTTGAGGCAGTTGAGAAGTTCGGTGTTACGGACCAGGACGATCCGCGTGCGGAAGAGGCTACAAAGGTTGTATACCGCCGGGAATTCCATGGCGGTGTCCTGAAGGAGAACACCGGAAAGTATGCAGGTATAGCGGTCTCGAAGATAAAGGACGTACTTACACAGGATCTGATCGAACAGGGAATCGGTGAGGTTTTCTATGAGTTCAGCGAACCTGTGGTGTGCCGCTGCGGTACGCCATGTGTGGTCAATATGGTTCGAGGGCAGTGGTTCTTGAACTATTCGAACCCTGAGTGGAAAGAGAAGGTGTACCGCTGCATCGAAAAGATGGATATCATACCAGAGGAGTTGAGGCTCGAGTTCAATAATAAGGTGGACTGGCTCAAGGACAAGGCATGTGCCCGCCGCAAAGGGCTGGGTACGAACCTGCCGTTCGATAAGAAATGGCTTATCGAATCCCTTGGTGATTCCACCATCTATATGTCCTATTATATCATGGCAAAGTTCTTTGCAGACGGTATTACGCCTGAGCACCTGACACCAGCACTGTTCGATCATGTGCTGCTCGGGAAGGTCACAGCAGAGGATGCTGCAAAAGATAGCGGTGTTCCTGTTGAGACCATAAAACAGATGAGAAGTGATTTCGAATACTGGTATCCTGTTGATCTCAGGTCGTCGGGAAAGGATCTGATCCCAAACCACCTGCTTTTCTTCCTGTTCCATCATGTGGCAATATTCGAGGAGGACAAGTGGCCGCTTGCAATTGCAATTAACGGTTTTGTGTCCCTTGAAGGTAAAAAGATGAGCAAATCAAAGGGTCCGCTTCTTACACTTAAGGACGCTGTGGATAACTACGGTGCTGATATTTCACGTTTATATATCCTTTCAAGTGCTGAACAGACCCAGGATGCGGACTGGAAGAACAGTGGTATCGAAGCTGCAAGAAAACAGATGGATAGGTTATACGGGTTTGCAGCTGACATTGTAAGTTCCGGGGCATCTTCTGGTATGAAGGGGGAACTGAAACTAATTGACAGGTGGATATTAAGCAGGCTTCAGCATCGCATTCAAGAGACGAATGATGCCTTGGACTCGATCCAGACGCGGCATGCACTCCAGAATTCGTTCTTCCTGCTCTATAATGATGTGAAATGGTACCAGAGAAGAGGCGGAAGTGCGCTGCTCTATGACATAATGGACACATGGGTGCGCCTGCTTTCACCGTTCACTCCGCACCTGTGTGAGGAGATATGGGAAACCATGGGTCATGGAGAAGGCGATTTTGTATCCTTTGCAGCATATCCGGTCTATGATGAAGGTCTGGTCGACATGTCCGCCGAATTTGCAGAGGAACTGGTAAGCAACACCCTCGCCGATATAGAGGAGATCGCAAGGGTAACAAAAATGTCCCCGAAGAAGGTGATCCTTTACACATCTCCAGCGTGGAAGACTGAGGCATACAAAGTTGCACTTTCGATGCAAAGAGATGGCAATTTGAATGTCGGAGCCCTGATGAAGTCACTTATGGCAGTACCGGATATGAAACGGTACGGAAAGGAAGTTCCAGCATTTGTAAAGAAACTGGTTCCTGACATTACTTCCATGAACACTGAAAAGATCGAAATGCTCGCTGATTTCGACCTGAACGAGGAAGCGATACTTAAAGAAGCGTCAGGTTTCCTGGCGGCTGAGATCGGATGTCCGGTGGAAGTGTATAGTGCAGATGCACCCCAGTACGACCCGGAAAAGAAATCAAGGTTTGCGGTCCCATTGCGTCCTGCTATTTATCTTGAAAAGTGATCGACGGGCAAAAAGCCTGTCACACTCTTTACCAGTATTCTTCAATTCTTCATCAACGCGTGCAACCTGTGAAGTTATCGTATCCCGCCTCTTTAAGGCATTCATTTAAGATATTGCATCAGGTCGTTGTTCTCTGGGGAGAACCTATTAATCCACATAATGGCTATATAGATTTGGAGGTTATTGGCCATGATAAGTGGATGCGGATTTGCATGTGACGAGTGTGTACTCCTCAAAGAAAATGTATGTTTGGGTTGCTCATCAGATAGCGAACTTGCCCGCGAATGCGAAATTATGATGTGTCTTGAAGAGAATCAGCTCGATAACTGTTTGCAGTGCAGACCAAGGCTTAGTTGTGAGAAGTATACAAGAGCGCTCAAGAATTGTCCGGTTCGTGTTTCCATCGTCGGACACTAGATCGATAATTTCGTCTGTTTGGTCTTTGCAATAAGGCCGTCTGTATCAACTACGTCTTTCAGTATTCCAAACAGGACATTACTGGCTGCCTGCATGAACTGTTCATTGTTATCCGTGATCTCATATGCAGGGTCAGATGGCGGAATTTTGATCCGGGTCACATCGGCACGGTACTCTTTAAGGTCAGTATCTGCAGATTCCCGAACCATGCTATTTTCTGTTTCAAGACATTTTTTAATATGGTTCTGGTTGAGCCCTACCAGTGTTAGCTCATGTTTAAAACAGGGTCTTTTAAGCAGTGCCGAGATCATGTATACAGCAACAGGCACCCGAATATTGGGTTCAAGATATCTCAGGTGGCTGTTGATCAGTGAATATATGTCCCCAAACGGCTCCTCAGATGTTTCTGTCCGGCTATAGACCTTGGCTGGCGGGATCTCGATCTCATTGATCTTTTTCATGTCACGAAGTGCACGAAGGTATCCGGTCAGGACCAGACGGTGTTCATTGAATCCCCCGGTCTTTAACTCGCGTGTGATGCCACTGATCGATAATTGCCGGTCTTCTAATATTTCGTTGATCCTGGTATAAAGATAGTCTGGCATTCTATCGGTATCAAGATTGGTAACAAACTTGGATAAACTTATCGGTTATAGGCGGGTTCCACAATATTACATTTTAAAATATAGTCAAGAACAGAATATTAAACAATAATATCTCAAAACCCTGCTTTCCAGACGATTGTAATTTAACCACAGAGCTTGTATCTGATCTTACTCTCTGTGTCCTCTGTGCTCTCCGTGGTTTATTACTTATGAATTGTTGGATCGATGTTTCAAATCCACTTCAATATCCCTGAACCAGCTTTGGACCGCACGAACTGATGTTATATTCCAGTACATCCCCGAATCCGCTCAGAGTTTCATGCACTTCATTTTCTATCCCATCTCTTCCATCCCTCGGGAATGCAAATACGGTGTCGCCGAGCATTGCCTGTGAAGCCATTCCGCCGGCGGCTTCCACTGCTTCGACCACATCCAGTGCACGGCTGCTCAGGAGTCCGGTGTCTACCGCAAAATCTCTTGACAATGCCATGAAATTTTCAAGTGACGGTTTTTTGAGGAGTGCTTTAAGTGCTGATCTGCCGGCTGAATTTATCTGTTCGACCATGTGCATATCTTCGAGTACGGATCTTGTAGATATCTCTCCAAGGACAATGCAGAAAAACCTGTAATCCCCGGCAGAAATACGGTCCAATTTACCATATCCCGGCGCACCGGGACCTGTCCTTATAACAATACCACTGTGTGACTGTGCTGCAACGTCCCCGAGTCCGCTCCTGTTTGTGACCTCTGCCACATGTGCGGTTTCTGCCAGCTGGTTTGCGGTAAGGTCAAGCGAAAGTGCCTGGTTAAGTGCGTACGCAGTGCCCAGGGCACCCGCCCCGGATGCCCCGAACCCACATCCCACTGGTATGTCTGTTGTGCTTTCGACCATGACCGGAATATCGGTAAGCATCTTTACTACAGTATGTGTGGTCATGGCTTCGGTCTCTGAGCCATTCAATGTGACAACTGTCCTGTCGCCCGTTTTGCAGGGTTTTACAGTGGTCTCAACACCGCCATTCAAAACAATACCGCATCCGGTAGAACCCTTGCGGCGTGGGTCGTTATTTTCATGTATCTCGAAAAATCCGGTGATATGAGCGGGTGCAAATGCTCTTCCTGTGCCCGCCAACGGTTTTAATATTTAAGAACCCCCCTTTGCCCGGAGAACTTCAGCCAGCTCATCAAGTAATACGGATGCGATCAATCTTTTGGTGCCGCTGATGTGAAGTATTTCCGGTTTACCTGTGGCAATCATATGCACCTCGTTCTGGTCTGCCCCGATCCCTCCTTCGGTAACATCGTTTGCGACCATCAGGTCAAGGTTCGATTCGCAAAGTGTATCCTGTGCCCGCTTTAGCAGTTCATCGGGTGTTACACCTGTCTCAGCCTTAAACCCGACTATCACCAGACCGGGATGTGACGTGCGGGCTTCCTTTATGAGTTTTCTTGTAGGTCGGAAGGTAAGGGACAGACTTCCTCCAGATCTTATCTTGTCTTTTGCGGCATCAAGAGTATAATCAGAGATCGCTGCCGCACTGATAAGCGCATCATAACCTTTACCAAGTTCAAGGAGCACGGCATCTGTCATTTGCCCGGCTGTCCCGGCGAATATCTCATTTATTCCCGGAATGCTCAGGTTGTTCCTGTGGACGAGGGTAACATCCGCACCGCGTCTGTATGCTTCAAGTGCAAGTTCGGTTCCGGTTTTCCCGGATGCGCGGTTGGTCAGTATCCGGATCGGGTCTACGGGTTCTGCGGTTGCGCCGCTTGTGATGAGGATGCGTTTGCCTGCAAACTTGCGGCTTCCAAGCTCACGTTCTACGTTTAAAAGGATATCATCGTTTGAAGCGATCTTTGCGACCCCCTCTTCAAGACGCGGGTCAATGAAACGGATTCCCCATGACTTTAATTTCGCGATGTTGTCAGTTACGCCCGGGTGGTTGTACATGGATTCGTGCATCGCAGGAACGACGATCACAGGGATATCTGAACCGATCGCGGTTGTCGCGAATGTCGTAACAGGTGTGTCATCGATCCCGTGTGCGATCTTTCCGATGGTGTTTGCGGTTGCCGGTGCGATCAGGAGCAGGTCCGCACGTCCTTTAAAACCGCAAAATTCCACATGCTCAACTTTTCCTGTTATTTCTGTGATCACGTCGTGCCCTGTGGCATAATGAAGTGCATCGGGATGGATTATCCGCTCTGCTGCACTGGTGGTCACTGCATACACATCCGCACCGTTCCGTATCAACTCCCTGGCAAGTTCGATAACACGGACGGCTGCAATGCTGCCCGTAACTGCAAGCACGATCGTCCTGTCCTTGAGCGATGTACTCTTTTGCCCGTGTATCCAGAGTGTGGGGTGTGATCCGGAATCTGTCATTGTCCTGTGTTGTGTGTTATAAAAATAAGTAGATTGCTATGAATGGGGTGAAGAAGCGAGATAATGCACTCGTGTAATTCCCGCTAATAAACGCAGATGCGACCACAAATCGGGGTTACCTGCACGCCCATTAAGAGTAGCAGGCACTCAACTTAAGCAGGAGGTGAGTGTATCTGCGGTTTTTTACTTGATTAAAATATCATAAAATGTCTCAACACTTAACGATTTTTTTCTTAAGTGAATACCGATGTGATTTAACCATTCTGGTTTTATCCTGATCATTGGTGCACGCGCATTTGAGCGTACCAAAAACGTTTTAATAAATACATTCTATTCTTTTTAACATGGAACAAACACAAAAATTTTCTGCCATGGTGCACAAAGAAGATGACTGGTATGTATCCTGGTGTCCTGACATAGACATTGCCAGTCAGGGGAAAACAGTTGAAGAAGCCGTTGCAAACTTAAAAGAAGCTGTGGAACTCTATTTGGAAGATGAAGATGTATCGGTGACACAAACAACCTCTTTTTTAACTACTTTTGAGGTTTCCCCTGCCAAAACTTCCCATCCTGTCAGCGAATAATATAATAAAAGCCCTGAACAGTATTGGATTTCAAGTTGTTTCTCAAAAGGGAAGCCATATAAAAATGAAAGGAAAGAATAGCAACGAAACATTCATTGTCATAATTCCAAATTATAGCGAAATACCAATCGGCACTCTAAAATCTATAATCAGGCAAGCCGGACTTTCACCAGATGATTTTATGAAATTGATTTGAATTGGAAGTACACAAATATTGTTTTCATACTCTGGAGACTTTTTATTATTTTTCTGGTTACACCTATTATAGTTAAAAACGAAACAATATTGAATAGTAAAATGCAAATTCCGGCTCTGTAGAAATCTTAGTTCTCAATGAATTTTGAACCATAGCCGCAGATAAACACAGACGCACGCAGATGGTGGTTATTTACATCAGCGTTTATCTGCGTGAATCTGTGGTTTATGATGATGTAGAGGATTTCTACAGAGCCCAAATTCTATAAATTCATAAGTAATAAACTACGGAGGGCACAGGGGATACGGAGGGTAAAATCAGATGTAAGCTCTGTGCATGCCTGAAATGAACATCTTTACATCAGTTATCAAAACATTGTCACAATATATTCTCCATATGAATAATCTATTCCAAATATCGCGAATATGATATGATATTCATAAGATGGGATACAAGAATTCGTTTCTCTTTCTAATCTCTATTCCGAAACAAAAAAGCTTATATACAAACTCTCATAATGATGATGATGAGGATAATTATGTGATTGCACATGATTCAACTCATCGGGTGAAATAATGACAAAAATTGTACACGCACAGACTGTACTGGCAGAGGATGACCTTTTAGCGCTCAAGAAGAAATGCAATGAGCCATCGACAAAGGAAGCCCTGAGTATAGCAGTACAACATTATCTTGAGTGCGAATACACCGACATCGGCGATCAGATGTGGACTAAAAAACTCGAAAATGTCGTCAAAAAGAAACAGAAAAACAATAAATAATTTGGAGGGAAAGCGAATGAGCAAAGCAAACCAGTTCATAATGGACGAGGATGCAGTATCACCGGTCATCGGTGTTATCCTGATGGTTGCGATCACTGTCATCCTGGCTGCAGTTATTGCAGCGTTCGTATTCGGCATGGGACCACCAGAAACCGCACCTCAGGCAAGTGTTAGGGGCAGTGCTGCTACGGCAACTGATGGTACTAGTAGTATCTTGAAACTTGAACATCAGGGCGGAGATGCAATCACATTGACAGATGCAAATACTAAGATAATAGTCTCAGATACTGCACTTGCAAATGGTACTATAACATCGGCATTAGCAACAGCTGACCAGCAGTTTGACTCTGGTGAGACACTGTACATATATTCAGCTGCTACAGTTCCTGAATTAGGCAACAGTACAACAGCTAAAGCAGCAACAGTTAACATAGCAACCTCTGGTAGCATTGTAAACGTCAAATTTATTGACGTTGCCAGCCAGCAGATGATTGCTGACCTTGATGTAAGGTTCTAAACTTAAACTGAAAAAACGTACCACCTTCCGTATTTGGCGCCCCTACCCGGCGCCAATTTTTTCTTTTTTTATACTGGCTTTTTTGATGAGTGGCTACGCTCGTTCCGATTGTGCTGTGGCATGCAAAATTGATGCAAGCGGTGGTGGCTGAGATGGTTGGCGCGTAATCTCAAAAACAACGCTGATTTTGCTCAGTGATCGTTATTTTCAATGTCAATATCCTCCAAAACCTGCTGAATCAAAGGTTTGATCGGAGGCAGTTCAACCTTTATCACTTCCCATACAATATCCAGATCAACGCCAAAATATTCGTGAATGAGTTTATCCCTCATTCCTGTCATACTTTTCCATGGTATGTCTGGATATTTTTCTCTCATCTCAGCAGGAATTTTCTTTGCCGCCTCGCCTATTATTTCCAGACTTCTGACCACGGCATTTATTGTCTTCCTGTCCTTGGCAAAATCCTCAGGTTCCATCCCAGCGGTAAAATCCTTTACTTCGATAATAGCTTCAAGAATATCCTGAACATAATCCCCCATTTCTCTTTTCTTCATAAGAACACGGCTTCCTCAAGTATATGCTTTCCAATTCGCGGCTTAAGGGCATTTTTAGAAACAAGATCAACATCATGTCCTAAAATATTACTGAGATATTCTTCAAGTTCAATAAACTTGAAAAAACCAATCGGTTCATAAAACTCAACCAAGATGTCCACATCGCTCCCCTCTTTCTGCTCCCCCCTTACGTAAGAACCAAATATCGCGATGGTCTTAACTTTGTACTCTGTGCTAACCAGTTCAATGTTTTCCTTCAAACGTATTTTAATCTCTTCAAATGTAATCATTGCCTGTACCCGATAGCTGTTCCCATTCTTTAAAAACAATCGCCCTGCTTAATAATATATGCGGAATACGATAACTTGTGCACCATTCAGACCACAAACATGGTAAGACCTGCCCATATTTAAACCTGTCTTGAAGGATTTAGAGAGTTTTTATTACTTTCGGAATGTATCTTTTTTGTAAAATCCAAAGATTATTTATCAGATGCGGAGATTCATATTTATGAATGGTGCGGGATGGGATTAACGATGCTTGATCGTAAAAAAAATTATAGTTAAACACCGTAGGTTTTTGACTTATTTTCATAATACTGCAAAGATTTGAATAATCATTTTCGTAAAGCATAGCCATGATGAAATAAAAAATCCATTTTATTATTTGTAATATTTGTTCCGTACTTAACTATAATTGGGGTAGGTTCTTACGATGTGAAATTGCATACAAAGAAGCGAATGATAGAACGAAATATAAAAAGAAGGGAAGTCAAGGAAGCTATTGAAAATGGTACCATTATAGAAGAGTATACAGATGATAAACCATTGCCTACTTATTTAATAAACGGCAAAACATTGGATTTAAGACCTATTCATACCGTAATAGGTATTGATGAAGAGGTTGTAGCAATAATAACGGTTTATGAGCCAGACCCGAAGAGATGGATTGACTTTAAAAAGAGGAGATAATAATGCCAAGATTAAAGAAATGTCCGGATTGCGGTGGAAAAATGGAGCCCGGAAACACTGAATTTCTTATTGAATCGGAACAGGGATTGATTGCAATCGAAGATGTTGATGCAGATATCTGTACTATATGTGGTGCTGAATACTTGCCTGCTAAATCGAATGAGTATATAGAAAAGACAGTGGAAAAAATATTTACAAAAAAAATCGCACCACATCAAGAAACCGTGTTTAGAGTTGTGGCAGAGGCATAATTTTTTTCAAAAACCTCCCGGCGTGTGGTCGTTCCTGCTTCAAGTTATTTTAGGGTATTTTCCAGAAATATTAAAAAACTTCTGCTCATTTTTATAAAGACCTTTTTATTATTTTTTGGTTACACCCATTAATCAGTTGTATTATCGTCAAGAACATAATATTTGTATGATGTCATTATTTGCGATATGTATTAATTGTATATCTTCTTAAGATATATTCGTTTAAAGGTCAAAACAGCCCATTCATCTGAAACATGACCCACAGTGAGGACACACTTTGTTACCCATCGAAAATTGGATTACCCGGATACGGCGAGAATTTCACATGGAGCCTGAACTGAGTTTCAGGGAATTCAAGACACAGCAGAAGATAATGAACATCCTCCATGAACTGGGGATAGAATCAGAAAAAATTGCCGATACCGGAGTTGTCGCCACGATCAAGGGGTCTGCACCATCACCTTGCATAGCGCTCCGTTCGGACATGGATGGACTTGAGGTACTGGAAGAACCCACTGAACTCAATAAGGATTACATCTCCCGGAACAGGGGTATCATGCATGCCTGCGGTCATGACGGGCACATTGCCATAGTCCTTGGTGCCGCAAGGCTCCTGCAGGAGAAGCGCGAAAACCTTGCCGGCAGTGTCAGGCTGATCTTCCAGCCAGCAGAAGAACAACCGCCCGGTGGTGCGTCAAGGGTGATCGAAGAAGGGGGACTCGATGGTGTGGATGCAATCGTTGGGCTTCACGTATTTGGAGATATACCTGCCGGAAAGATCGCATTCAAATCCGGAAGGTTCATGGCAAGCTCAAACCTGTTCAGTATAAAGATCATCGGAAAAGGTGGACATCATTCCAAGCCAGGGGACTGTATCGACCCCATACTCATTGCATCGGAATTTATCAGTACCATTGACATTGAGGTCAAAAAGCGGATCGATACTGCAAAATATGTAATGGGCATTGGCAAGATCGAAGGGGGAGCACAGTTCAACCGGACCCCGGATGACGTTAGCATGCTCGGAAGTTACCGTACATTCGATGCTCACGACACAAGAACCATCGATGACATGATCAAGCAGATTCTCGATTCCCTGATGAAAAAGTATACAAAAGATGGCTATGAAGGGGTCCCAACATACGAACTTGAGATACTTCACGGCTATCCTGTACTTGTGAACGACGAAGTATTTACAAAGGCGGCATATGGTGTATTGAAAAACAAGTTTCTTGATGTCGATGGGAATGCCGAGCCGATCTTTGGGGCAGAAGATTTTGCATTATATTTGCAAAAAGTTCCGGGTATCTATCTTTCGCTGGGAACCGAGAACCTCTTAAAAGGTATCGTGGAGCGTAACCATTCAAACAAGTTCGATATCGATGAGGGCATACTGATCACCGGTACGAATATACTGCAAACCATCGTACTGGATTTTATGGAAAATACCGGGGATTACATCCCATGATCATCAAGACCTTTTCCGGTTCCCAAACACGGGAAGTCAGGGAACTGGTCATCAGAGTGCTGAATGGTGAAGGTTTTGAATACGACCCTGTAAAGGATTTTGATCTCGATGACATTGAGAAGTATTACCTCAAGAACGGCGGGATATTCTACACCGGGATCATGGATGGCGACATAATAGGAACCAGTGCTGTCCGGAAAATAGATAAAAGCAAATGCGAGATAAAGCGCATCTACCTTAAAAAGGAATTCAGGGGCAGGGGATTTGGAAGAGAGCTGTTCTTTAAGGCTCTTGAATATGCAGAAAAAAACTTTTCGACGATCGTGCTCAAGACGGATGCGGGATTAAAAGATTCAATTAATATGTACCTGAAAAACGGCTTTTCGGTGGTAAAAGAGGAAGGTCATTTTGTCCATTTTGAAAAAAAGGTTGCCTATTGACATTCTTTATCCTCCTCTTTTGCGACAGCCTTCATGTATTCCAGCACAGCCAGAACATACATGCTGTGTGACCACGCAAGCGGCAGGACCGACCTTATTGTTCCATCATCAGCTATCTGCTCGGGCATAAGACCCGTTTGATGGGCATGGTCTGCGCACCACACAATGAGTTCCATGGCACGGGTCAGGTTTCCCACTGCTATATGCCACTGGGCAAGCCAGAGCGTGCAGATCATCCAGCTGTTCATATAACCGTAATACGAATCATTGGTATAGCGTGCAACTCCGCTGCTTGGGCGTGTCAGTTCCTTTTCTATTGCATTCATCGTACGGCTGACCCGGCTATCATCCGGTGGCAGCACACCAAAATACCACACCGCAAACACCGAGGTGTCCAGTGTTGCATCGTCAACGGAACGTTTGAAGCGTTTAAATTCCGTGTCATAGAAATACCTTGGGATCGCATCCTTTGCCATTTCAGCAGCTTCTGCCCAGTGCTTGAATTCTGCATCATTGCCCAGCAGGTGAGCAAGTTCGGACGCCCCATTAAGACCTGCATAGATGGTGCAGGCAGTATAGGTCTGCACACCTTTTCGCTCTTCCCAAAGGTCAAAACTGGCAGGGGGAAGGATTGTAAGCCTGTCCAGCGAATTCGCAAGGTAGTTCGCAGCAGGTACGATCAATGATTCGAAATATCTTGCCACCGGCCAGATATTCTTTGACTCCTGCCAGTGATGGTATACAGCATAGAGCGGCAGACCCGTTTCATCGAGCTGGATCATTGGTACGGGGTGCCATGTGCTCCCGAGATTTCCCCGGGGAGTGTATTTGTGCAGGAAATACCCCTTTTTTGTGATCACTTTCGAGAAGAACTCAAGCACATCTGTACTCAAACCATGGTATTTTGCCCGGTCAAGTGCAATGATGGACCATGCAGCGTCCCTTGGCCAGCAGTATGTATACAGATCCGCTCCAAACTGCTTGATCTCAGAATCGCAGGATGCTATCAAGGAACCTGTCACGTCCATATGGGAAACAATGGTAAGAAGACTGCGGTAGAAAATGTACCTTACATTTTCAGGCAGATTGCCTATCTGTTCATATTCAGGATGTACGGATGTGTGCCGGATCCAGGAATTCCAGAAGTTGAACGCGTTCTGGTAGATGGTAGTGGTACTTGATTTTTGCAGCCATTTATAGGTACCTTTTACAGTGTGGTATGTTCTCCCAAAGGCGATCCAGTAACTTATCCGGGCAGAATCACCAGGCCAGAGCACAGGTAAGGTCCATCCAATCGTCGAATCCACAGACCCGTGGGCAACAACATTGCCACTTAATGTGCCATCATCTTCCATGTCCCTCCATGTGCCTTCGAGTCCCTTCCAGTCAGCAGTCCCCACTGCGAACTGGTCAAAGGCGGGACGGCTGGCGTGCAGGAAATAACGGTCGTCTTTGTAATGGATCAAAAGATCCCTGTCAACCACTGCCGTATCTCCGATCTTGTTCCCCAATATTTTGTAGTTCTGGTTTGAAAATAGCCGCAATCTCCGGGGATTGTCTGAAATATTCTTAACCTCAAATACCCTGTTAAAAAAATCACGCGACGGATGGGCTGTATCCCAGACAGTTACCCTGACCTTCAGTTCGGGATTTTCGAATATCGTTTCGCCGATGTTTGAGGTCATATTTTTTCGGGATGTTCCAGATGAATCAGCTTTCCCGCTCATTTCATCAAAAAAAGTTCCTCTCCTGAATGCCTCAGTGAAATCGGATTTATACTTTTGCCGTATCTCCCAAGTATCGAACCAGGTGCAGCGCCGGTTATCTAGGTCACATAACCCGGCACGTATGGAGTT
>JAFGQV010000171.1 GCA_016935475.1 Methanosarcinaceae archaeon | reverse complement strand
ACGCCGTAGAAGGACTGCCTATAGTAGCAGGCATACGGTGTGAAATCCACACGCGGATCGATCTCATTTACCCTCGGGAGAGGGTGCATGATCTTAAGTTGTGGTCTTGCATTTTCCAGCAGTTCAGGAGTGATCAGCAGGCTGCTTGCAACCTTCTGGTATTCATCGGGGTCCGGGAAACGCTCTTTCTGTATCCGGGTAACATATAATACATCCACATCACCTATGGCTTCCTCAATTGAATCCGTCTGCTTTACCTTGATGTCGCGCTTTTTGAGGTCACTTATTATTTCAGCCGGCATACGCAGTTCGTTGGGGGACACCATTGTGATCTCCGCACCATAAAGCGAAAGGGCATAACACAGTGAATGCACGGTCCTGCCGTATTTCAGGTCTCCGGCAAGGGCGATCTTCGCTCCTTCAAGATGGCTCTCCCTGCGGATGGTGTACAGGTCAAGGAATGTCTGTGTGGGATGATGACCCGCACCGTCGCCTCCGTTGATCACAGGTATAGAGGAAAATTCCGAAGCCATTCGGGCTGATCCTTCTTTCGGGTGCCTTAGGACAATTGCATCGGCATATCCTTCGACCACACGGATAGTATCTGCCAGCGTCTCGCCCTTTGCTATTGAACTTGCCTCCACCGAGCCAAGGTTCATAACATTTCCCCCGAGCCGTATCATTGCACTTTCAAAAGACATGCGGGTTCTTGTGCTTGGTTCAAAAAAAAGTAGCATGAGAACCTTGCCGTCAAGAAGAGTTGATATCTCCTTTCCGCGAGCAATTGGTTCCAGCTTTTCAGCGGTGTTCAGTATATGGTCGATCATATCCCGCGAAAAGTCTTTCATTGAGATGATGTGTTGATTCTTGAATCTCATCTGGAATGTAAAAGAATTGCATTGGATATAATATTTGCTGAATCCTATGAAATATCTGTATTCACACTGCAATATAGCTGTTATCCTGACATTTCAGGTCACTATTTATTGATCTCGTCCATAAAAGAAATAAGGTCCTTTGCCTCGGCAACCTTCCGTTCAACTAAACGCTGATGGAAATGCTTTTCTTCTCCCCTCCTCGGTCCCTTCTCAAGTTCTTTGAGGTCCATTATCGCGCGCAGTAGTCCCGCAGTCTTGTTGAAAATCTTTTTCGCATTTTCGGGTGTCATTTCTGCTGTTTCAAGGTAAGTCTTATACTCATGTTCCTTTTTGGAAAGGAGTGTGATGTAGCTCTCGATATGCCCCTTGTCTTCATCCGATAGTTCTGTTTTGTTTATCATTTCCCAGATGAACTCATGAAGCATTATCGTTTTGCCGTCAATTTCAACCTTTTCAGGTATCTTCTCCCCAACCCAGAAAACATATCTATGAAGACTATTTAGCAGCCTGGCACGTTCACGTTTGGTAATAAGTTCTTTTTCAGGCATTAACCCACCTTTTAGCACTGCCCCAATTTAAGTATTCTTATCTAGAGATTGCAGCTATAAACTCAAACTTCACAGGTCTGTGGATAAGCTTTGCTGCGAGTCTCACAAATATTATGCGTGGATGTCACTTCCTGATGCACTTATTTAATGTCAGAAAAGATTTGATTTTCCTGCCCAAACCATAGAATATCTGTTTTATTACAAAAGGTGCAGGAGTTTTTTTCCCTTTGGCGCATACTTTCCCCTCGCGTATTGCAGATAGAACGGAATCAACCGTCTTTTCAGATGCCTCGATCTCCGTATAAGCCTGCCCTACCATCCGGGGGTTGTGTGCATCACTTCCCCCCACCTGCGGCAGATTAAGCAATTCTGCTGCTTTTTTTGCCTTTTTGTTTGTACTGTCACTGAGACAACGAGAGTTAAGGGCCTCCACGGCATCAATGTCAAGACCCTCCACAGATCCGATGCCATGAGACGTAACCTTAAAAGGGTGTGGTATGATGACAACTCCCCCGAGCTGGCGCGCTCGTTTGATGGTCTCTTCTGGTGATTGATATGGTTCGATGTCCTGTTTAATGCCCAAAACAAGAATGTGCCCCTTCGAAGACATTACCTCAATTCCGGGTATAACTACCAGTTCAATACCAAGTTCTTCTGCCCGGCGGGCGCATGCAATGCCTCCTTCGATCGTATCATGATCACAGACCGCAATGCCGTCAAGACCGTTTTTTTCTGCATAGGCAAGTATGGAATCGATGTCCGCATTGCTATCCTTAGAATAGCAGGAATGGACATGGAGATCAAATCGCATGCTAGAAGTGGTAGTTAGCAGGGTTTATAAATATTTGGACGCACTGCAACCAATTGCCAGCCTCAGGGTTGTAATAAAAAATAGGTGAAGAGGGGGATCATAGTGTACTGCCAAAAAAAGAACCTACAATATCTTCTCACCGGCATGTTGTCCTGATTTTGAGTCGTATATCTCCTCGACATGAACAATAGCAGCTGATTTTGGTGATAGGTCAGGCCTTCTTGAATGTACCCACTCCACGGTATCCTCGAATATCTTGCCAGATGTTACCAGTTCTACACTGCCCTTGATCTGAAACGCTTTTTTGGTCGCAGCGTCGTATACCACAAATGATATCTTTGGATTTTCGATTATGTTTGCTTCTGTCTTTTTGAAATAATTGTTTGCAATGAGGATCGTTTCATCGTCCAGTATCTTTAGAAGCCCCACAAGGGCAACGTTTGGTGTTCCATCTGCACTGGCTGTTGCAATGGGTATAGGTTTTTGCTTTTCTATCGTTTCCTTGACATCTGCTGGCATTTTGACCATATTTATCATTCCTCCAATAATTCCTGATTTTATCCCTGTTCTTATACGTCCTAATGAAACCTACTGGATTTATAATTTTGTGATTTTTGTTTCACTACATGCCTTTTGACAGGGAGATCGTTGCTTATATTCGTTTCATGTAACTGAATTTTATGGATAAAATGAGAAACAATTTAATACGCACATGATTGAACACAATCTGAAAGTTTTGGTTCTCATGAGGTAAGAAGGATCTTTATCATTGAATTTCAAGGAACATTAAAATAATGTATGTTTAGAGATTATATAGGATGACACTAAAATTATATCATGTATACAGTTGGTGGAATGAACGTGGTCGACAAGAAATTGCATATCATCAAAATGTTTAAGCCAGCAAAGAACAAGGTTGCGAACATAGCAGATGATGATGCATCTACTACTAAAATGATATACGGCAAAGATGAGGACTTGATGACCGTTCTGTGCATTTATGCACTCTCAGCAGGGGCAGGGACTTGAAACACAACAAAACTGAACGGTTTTGGTTTTTGATTGTCTCATTTGTATTTGCATGTACATTTTTTCTGACACCTACAGGTGCCGCAGAACATGGTGATGTCCTGGTAAATGGCACTGGAACGTACCTGACAACCGGAGAAAGATGGACTTTTTATCAGGGGTATGTTCTGGTCCTTAAAGGGGTGGATCAGGAAGGAGACCGGGCATGGCTCGAACTTTTGCTTGACGATGATAGTGTAAAAGATATGATCCTTCCAGAGGGTGAATGTTTTATCTACAGTCACAGTTCAGGAGAGATATTCAATATAACCGTGGATACGATATATTCGGGAGCAGATGGTGAACTTGTCACTTTTAAGCCGGTCTATCAATATTCCAACCCCGATCTCCCGGCACCCACACCAACAGAAGATGCGGTCCAAGAAGGAACCGAAAATGGATCGGCAGTGGATACTGCAACCGAAGTAGGGAATACCGGTGGATTTGCTGTGGGTTTGGGGTTTTTTTGCATCTGTACTGCCGCATTCATGATCCTGCAACAAAAGCATTGAGTTAACTTAAAAGGTGCCCTTGCACCTAGAATTTAAGGTCGCCTTTGTCCATCAGAACCCCCAATTCCTTGAGGCTTAACCGACCTTTTTTCTTGAGTTTCTCTTTTGCAACAGTATGCTGAGAATCTATCTTTTTCTCATCTTTTACCAGCTGGATATCATTCAATTTATCAATATAGACACTGAGTTCTTCGCGAAGCTGTGATGTTTTCACCTTCAATGGATCGATCTTATTACGCAGGGGTCCAAAAGTTGCATATTT
>JAFGQV010000170.1 GCA_016935475.1 Methanosarcinaceae archaeon | reverse complement strand
GGGATATTCAGTAGGTGCCGCCCATGCTAACCGGCTCAAGGAAGATGTGCTGAAGCTGAACGAAGAAATCACCGGCAGCAGGTTGCTCCGGGGCATGAATTCCATAGGAGGCGTTCGTTGTGATATTAGCCCCGGACGCGATGTCATCTTATCAAGGCTGTCATCGTTCAGGCATGATCTCAGGGATCTGGTGAAACTGCTCCTGAACTCTCCTTCTTTAGTGGACAGATTGGAAACCACGGGTTGGATCAGTGAAGAGGTGACAGGGTCATTACACCTTGTAGGTCCCGTAGCAAGAGCCTCGGGCAGTGGCAGGGACACCAGACGCGATCATCCCTATGCGATCTATCAGCAACTCGATTTTAAAGTCTGTATGTACGGGGAAGGGGATGTGCTGGCAAGGATGTCTGTTCGTGCCGATGAGGTAATTGAATCATTGGGCATGATCGAGCAGTTACTGTCATCACTGCCCCGGGGAGATATCAATACTCCTGTCAGGGATATACCGGATGGATATGCCCTTGGGTATACGGAGGCACCCAGAGGCGAAACGCTGTACTGGGTGAAGGTTCGTGACGGGAAGGTCGAGAGATGCAAGGTCAGGGACCCATCCTTCTGTAACTGGCTTGCGATCGAGTATGCTGTGCTGGATAATATCGTACCTGATTTTCCGGTTATCAACAAGAGCCTGAGCTTATCATATTCCGGTAATGACATGTAGGTGGACCAATGTTCGATATCCTGAAAATGACCATTAAGACCGGTGTTGTAACTACAAAATACCCGGAGAAAGAAGATCATGTATCCGAAGGTTTTCGCGGAAGACCGCAAATTCTCCCTGAAAAGTGCACCCTGTGCGGTGCCTGTGCAGAAGCCTGTCCGTCCGGTGCATTATGGCTGGAGAAAAACGGATGCGAAATGACGCTCACCCTGTCATATTGTGGGTGCATATTCTGCGGCAGGTGTGAGGAGGTCTGCCCGAATCAGGCGATCAAACTTACCCGGGAATTCGAGATGGCTTCAAAGACAAAGGATGACCTGGTCACCATTATCAGGAGGAGATCATGACTGTCGAGGATGAAATAGAGATCATGGGTCAGCGCCTGCATTCAAGGATCAGGCACATCTTCGGTCGGTCACTGCATATACGGGAAGTGGATGCCGGGTCATGCAATGGATGCGAGGTGGAGGTTGTTTCATTGTCAAATCCAATCTATGATATCGAACGTTTCGGCATACATATTGCAGCATCCCCCCGGCATGCCGATCTACTGCTGGTCACGGGTCCGGTAACGCGGAACATGGAACTTGCCCTTATCAAGACCTACAATGCCACCCCTTCTCCTAAACTTGTGGTGGCCATGGGGTCATGTGCCTGCAATGGCGGAATATTCGGAGATACCTATGCAAGCTGTGGCGGTGTTGATAAACTCCTGCCCGTGGATGTGTATATACCGGGATGCCCGCCCAGACCTCAGGCTATAATATTCGGATTGATGGTAGCAATGGATAAGATCGAACAGAAAATGGTCAGGACAGAGGTCAGTAAATGACACGATACGAGATATTGGTGGCAACCGACGGTTCAGAGTGGGGGCACAAAGCCGAGATCGCAGCCATGAAAATCACAAGGTCGTATAATATCCGGATGGCTGCCATTAATGTGGCCGTTGCCAGCAAGGATTCGGAACGCGAGGAGATTGCAGCAAAGGGCGAAGACGTATTGAACAGGGTGGTGGAGATGGGAGCCGGGATGGGGGTCGATGTGGACAAGATACTGGTCGGGGTGAGCATGCAGCGTATGCCAAAGAAGGGAGCAGCTGCCGAGGCTGTTGCCAGGGCTATCCTTGATGCCGTTGAGAAGTATGGCGTGCATACGTTAATACTGGGCAGCAAAGGCGAGAGCAAGATAAATCCTGAGATGGGAAGTGTGACCCAGGAAGTGGTCAAGAAGATGAAGTGCACCGTGCTGGTGGTTCGCTAATTCGGGAAAAGGATTCGTGAAAAGGAATGCAGAAAAGGTTACTCCGGCAGTACATGGGCGGTCAGGATGCCGGAATGATTTCGAACGTGTGATCTCCGGTCTACCCGAAAAACGCCCTGTTATTTTTCCGGACCAGTAACCAGTAGCTTAAAAGACCTTTTTCGTATTCTTTGTAACCACGGTATCTGGCACTTACCAATCCCCAGAAATGTTTACTGTGCTTCCATTCGATCAAATGGACCATTTCATGGAATACGACATACTCGATAAAATCCGCAGGCAGGTATTTCAGGAATGTGTTGATGGTTATATTTCTTTCAGAACTGCAACTTCCCCATTTTGATTTCATTTTTCTGAACCTGACCATGTTAACGCTTACGTCCAATTCGCCTTCCAGTTTCTCAACATAAGAATGTACCAGATACCTGAGATCTTCTTCTGTTCTATTCAGGTCGAGTTGTATATTTTCGGCACTCTTTAATGCTGCCTGCATCTCCCAATACCGACGGTATATCCAGTCTTTGTGTTTTTCGATGAGTCTCTCATGGTTCCTGTAGTTTTTCGGAAGGACAAGACGCAGTTTACCGGTCTTGAATTCCAGTCTTGGATATTTGATTTTGCGGTAGACGATATCGTAGCTGATCAGTAAATCATTGATCTTAACCTGCTGTGCCATAGTTTTTCACATTCTTAAGCAAGTTATCATAGAATCTGTCAGGTTTGTAAAAGTATTTTTTATGTAGTTGACCATAGAGTCCGTTTATTCCATTGGGACCAGTTGTTCTAAGACCTCACCCATCACCCTGTGACATATCAGATGTTCATGTACATGTTCATGTGCCCTGCGTATGGCATACCCGTCATCGGTCCACTCAATAGGCAGTGTGTAATCCACCTGCATCAATGTCAATCCATATGCCGGCGCAGGTTCGACTCCCTCTTCATAGGATTCAGGGTCCAGCATCTGTTCCAGCCACTCAAGATCGCGCACACCACTTCCCACCATCATAAGCGCGGTCACCATCTTTCGCACCATGTTCCATAGAAAACTATCTGCCTGGACGTCTATTTTAGTAAATGCACCGCTGACCCTGACATCGATACGCGTGACATTGCGGATAGTACCCCTGTCTTCGTCCGTGGTGCAGAAATTTGCAAAATCGTGTGTTCCTATCAGGAGTTTTGTTGCAGCCCTGATCTTTGAAATGTCATATTGTTCCCCGCTCATAATATAACGGTAACTACGGCACACGGCATCGTACCTGGGATTGAAATCATCAGGCACGATCGCATGTGCCCATGCCCAGATCGAGTTCGGGAGCTTCGAATTAACAACGCGTGGAATAGCAAGATTCAGTTTCTCGGTGTCAAATGCAACCACCTGTCCCAGTGCATTGACTCCGGCATCCGTCCGCCCGGCGCTCACAAAATGTGCAGATCTCGGGTCGTCTATGATCCCAAGGTCTCTTAGCGCTTTATATAACTCACCTTCAATGGTCGGGACATCAGGCTGGACCTGAGACCCGTGGTAATCAGTTCCGATATATGCAAGTTTCAGTGCGACTCTCATATGGCTCCCTTTCACACTCATAAGGATTTTTTTCTATAATATACTTCCCGTATCATTAAGAAAATAATCACAAACATACACCCGAAAAAGAACCATATTCCGATATGGGATGTAAGATCATAATTTAGTGCATTGGCAGCCGGTGTGGCAATACTCTCTGCGCTTTTTGACAGGACTTCCGTAGTCGTTGTTGGCATTGGTGCTGCTTCCATGGCAGCTCCTGCGATCGAGTCATCCGTTCCATTCAGAAGGGGTGCAATTGCCTGCACGCCATCATAGGCCGTTTCATTTGGAGGCATCATCTGTGCTTCTTCCATAAACGCTCTTGATTCAGGAATTAAGAGCGAGTCTCTTTCCTGCGCAGCAAAGCCACCAAAGTTTCCGATCCTTGATAGATATTCCACACCTGCCGATGCAAAAACAGCTGCTGCAACTATGCCAAGGTATTTTCGCAGTATACCTGCAATGGATGACCTGTCAGGGTTGCGCCTGCCCGGCACAACAACGATCAATTTCTGAACAGGTTCGTATATTTTTATTTCTCTTCCCTTCTGGCTCCATCTGGTCTGCTTGACCTTGATGAGATCGCATTCGATCAAGGCATCAAGGTTATATTTGACCGTTGTTAGCGCAATTTCCAGTTCATCGGCTATCTCGGTTGCAGACAGTGATTTCTGTGCCAGAAGTTCAAGTATCTTAAGTGAAGTATCGTTTGAAAGTGTCTGTGTGATTTTTTTAGAGTCTTCGTTCAGCGGCAGGATAAGCACTTTTTCGCTGTTTTCGGCATTATCATCCATATAGTGGAATATGGAATTGTGATTGATAAGATTTCCGTAAACTTCAAATTCGTTCGAAGTCTTTCGGGTCGACAGGTCATTTCCTTAAACTTAAATAGTAAAAGAACAATATGGTGTAACTTTTTCGGGGCATAAAATGATAACAAACGAGCATATATCGGATATTTTGGACGGCTACGATGTTGATAACATTAGTATTGCAACAGTCTGTTCCCATTCCAGTCTCCAGATATTCGATGGGGCGCGCAAGGAAGGTTTCAGGACGATCGGTATTTGCGTGGGAAATCCACCGCGTTTTTACGATGCCTTCCCAAAAGCGAAACCTGATGAATATATTGTTGTTGAAAGTTATCAGGACATCCCGAATATCGCCAGTGAACTGGTCGCCAAAAACGCGATCATTATTCCACACGGCTCTTTTGTAGAATATCTTGGAGCTGATAAGTTCACAGAACTGGCAGTTCCAACCTTTGGTAATCGTGCTGTCCTTGAATGGGAGTCGGATAGGGTAAAAGAGCGCGAGTGGCTGGAAGGTGCCGGAATTCACATGCCAGGGATCGTTAAGCCAGAGGAGATCAGCGGACCGGTGATGGTAAAATATCACGGTGCAAAAGGGGGGCGCGGTTTTTTCGTGGCAAAGAACTATGAAGAATTCATTGAAAAAGTAGATCCCAATGAAAAATACGCGATCCAGGAATTTATAGTCGGAACCAGATACTATCTCCATTTCTTCTATTCACCAATAAAAACGGAAGGTTACCAGTTAAGCACCGGTACACTCGAGATGCTCAGTATGGACCGGCGGGTCGAGTCCAATGCAGACGAGATATTCAGGCTCGGTTCCCCGCATGAACTGGAGGAGGCCGGTATTCACCCCACATATGTCGTCACAGGCAACGTACCTCTGGTTGCAAGGGAATCCCTGTTGCCATACATCTTTTCTCTGGGGGAACAGGTGGTGGAAGAGTCACTGAAACTTTTCGGAGGCATGATCGGGCCATTCTGTCTTGAGACAGTTGTCACAGATAAGCTTGAGATCAAGGTATTTGAGATATCGGCGCGCATTGTTGCAGGCACAAATCTTTATACATCAGGTTCTCCGTATGCCGATCTTATAGAAAGCAACCTCTCTACAGGGAGACGGATCGCGCAGGAGATCAAACGTGGCATTTCATTGAACCAGCTGGATAAGATCTTATCATAGATATACTCATATTTATATATAGAGAGACATCAAATTCACATGAGATGTGTCTATGGTTATGAACAAGCAAAATCCTGAAAGATATGATGGTGAGTACGACGTAATCATCATCGGTGCCGGTCCTGCCGGTCTCTTTGCCGCAAATGAGCTGGCAGGTCGTGATCTTAAGGTTCTGGTAATTGATGAGGGGAGGGACATAGGTAAAAGGAACTGCCCCATGAATTCGGTTAACCAGTGCATACACTGTACACCATGCGACATCATGTGCGGTGTGGGTGGAGCCGGTACATTTTCCGATGGTACTCTGAACCTTCGTCCGGATATCGGTGGTGACATTGCAGAACTGACAGGAGATCAGGAGAGTGCATGGGAACTCGTGGAATATGTGGACCGCATATTTATCCGCCATGGTGCACCTGAGGATATATCCGTTCCGGAATGTAGTGAAGTCGAAGAATTAAAGCGAAGGGCAGCATCCGTTGGTGCAAGGTTTATTGATATTAAACAGCGGCATATAGGTTCAGACAATGCGCCGGCTGTGATAGCCAACTTCAAGCATGAACTGGATGAAAAAGGAATTGAATTCTTGCTGACCACAATGGTAGAAGACCTGTTGGTTGAAAATGATGTGTGTCTGGGTGTTGTGCTTTCAGATGGGAAACACATCAGATCACACTACACAATTCTCGCCCCCGGAAGGGTGGGCGGCAAGTGGGTAAATGAACTGGTGAACAGGCATTCCATTTTAGCTAAATACGGAGGCATTGACATTGGTGTTCGTGTGGAAGTGCCGGCAATCATTATGGATCCTGTAACAAGGATCAATCGCGATCCCAAATTCCACATCCAGACGCAGAGATACGATGATTTTGTGAGGACCTTCTGTACCAACGAGCATGGCTTTGTGGTCAAGGAAGAATATGAGGGATTTATTGCGACCAATGGACATTCGATGCGTAAGACCGCATCAGAGAACACGAATTTTGCTTTTCTTGTGCACATTGAACTGACACATCCCATCGAGAATACCACAAAGTATGCAAGGTCTGTTGCCAAACTGGCAACGACCATCGGTGGGGGAAAGCCTGTACTTCAGAGAATAGGTGATCTGCGGCGTGGAAGGCGCTCTACGGAAAAAAGGATTGCAAGGAATACAGTCGTAAACACATTAAAGGACATAACTCCCGGTGATATTTCCATGGCAATGCCACACCGGATCGTGATGGATATCATTGAAGGTCTTGATACGCTTAACAAGATCATTCCGGGAGTTGCATCGGATTCAACACTTCTATACGCCCCGGAGATCAAGTTCTACGCCATGCAGGTTCAGGTGAACCGTGAAATGGAGACGAGTCTAAAGAACCTCTTTGCAGCAGGCGATGGTACAGGTCTTTCAAGGGATATTGTCAATGCATCAGCCACAGGCGTGCTCGCTGCCCGCGGGATATTGAAGTCTAAATATTTTTTTAAAAAAGAAGGATAACAGAAAAGGAGGAGGTATCCCACTTATTGGTTTGATGGAGGGTGGGGATGATGTATTGGTTTCATTAAGAAAACAGACATCATAGGGGATTGCACATGATTTGTGGAATACCTCTCTCTTTTCCCCCCTAAATAGTTCATTAGATATAATCTTTATGATTATAATGTGCTATCATGTGTCATACCTCAAGTATCCCAAAGGGTGGGAATAAAATGGGTTCTGTTTCTGGTTCTTTCGCAGATTTCCAAGAAACCTATGTTTCTGGCAGCTAACCGAAAAGATTTATACCGACCAGATGCGCTGATGTAGATAGGAGTAAATTATGAAACTCAAGGAAAGTTCGGATATGATCATACGTACCTGTATGGGGGCCAGTCCCGGGGAATCTGTACTCATCATCACGGATACGTGTACTGATGAAGCGATCGGGAGATCATTGTTTGATGCGGCAGTCGATGCAGACTGTGAGGCACTGCTCCTACTCATGCGGCCGCGCGCCCAGCATGGTGAGGAACCACCGCGTTTGGTTGCAGAAGCGATGAGGTCAGCAGATGTGATCCTTGCACCCACCTCCAGATCACTGACCCACACAAGAGCACGCCAGAATGCATGTGAAAATGGTGCGAGGGTCGCTACTCTTCCAGGTATCACTCTGGATATGATGACCTCAGGCGGTATCACGGCAGATTACGGGCGTATCGATGAAACAGCAACTAGGATGCTTGAGATGCTTAAAGGTGCGCGAGTGGTCCGGATAACCACAGAACTCGGGACGGATATCACCTTTGATGTTACCGGATGTGAGTGGAAGGCAGATGCAGGCAGGTGCACCGAACCAGGTTCTGTCTCAAATCTTCCTGCAGGGGAACTTTATATTGCACCACGGAATGCAAACGGCAGGATCGTTGTTGATGGTTCTATGGGTGGGCTTGGACTACTGGATGAGCCCCTGGTCATTGAAGTTAAGGACCGCTATGCTGTGGGTTTCAGCGGCAAACGCGCGGCGGAACTGGAGCAGATAGTTGATAGTGCAGGACCTGATGCCCGGAATATCGCAGAGCTGGGAATCGGGATCAATCCTGCTTCGCGCCTGATTGGTGTCATACTTGAAGATGAGAAGGTGGGTGGTACCGTTCATGTAGCAATTGGCGACAATTCAACATTCGGCGGTGATGTGTCTGTCGACCTGCATCTTGATGGCATAATTACAGGACCAAATGTATATGTGGACGGAGTGGATTTGAACGTAGGGCGACTTGCAGCTGACAAATAGGCAATGATAGTATTATTTACTATTACATATTTATGGGAGTAGCAAAATTAGGATTATAACATAATCACATTTTTGTACATTTGATTATCTGGTGATTTTGATGAAAGGAAGAGTCTGGAAATTTGGAGATGATGTTGACACCGATGCAGTTATCCCTGGCAGGTACTTGATCCTGAACACGCCAAAGGAGCTTGCAGTGCATGCTTTTGAAGGCGTGCGCCCGGAATTTGCGAAAGAGGTCCACGAGAACGATATCATTGTTGCAGGTAATAATTTTGGATGCGGTTCATCAAGGGAACATGCACCGATCGCTCTTAAGGGTACAAAGATCGGGTGTGTGATAGCAAAGTCCTTTGCGCGTATATTCTTCCGGAATTCGATCAATATCGGAGTTGCACTTCTTGAGTGTCCGGATACCGACAGGATTGATGATGGTGACGAAATTGAAGTTGACATTGCAACCGGTGCTATCAAGAATAAGACAAAGGGCGAGAGTTACCAGGCAACCCCGCTTCCTGATTTCGTGCGTGGGATCGTGGATGCTGGCGGTTTGATCGAATATACAAGAAAGATCATTGCCTGATCTGGTCTTTAAGTTAAGGATTTGATAAATGATTTTTAGGAGATTCATATATGACACATTATAAAATTCCAGTATTGCCCGGTGATGGGATCGGACCCGAGATCATTGCAGAGGGTCAAAAGGTAATTGATGCTGCAGGAGAGAAGTTCGGGTTCGATGTTGAATGGATCGAGTATCCGCATGGTGCAGACCATTATCTCGAAACAGGAGAACTGATATCAGAGGATACACTTTCAGAACTTGCAAAATACCCTGCGATCTATCTTGGTTCCATCGGGGACCCGAGGGTTGCGCCAGGGATCCTTGAGAAAGGTATCCTTCTTAATGCAAGGTTCTACTTTGACGAGTACATCAACCTGCGTCCGATCAAACTCCTTGAAGGGGTCTGGACCCCCATTAAAGACAAGACCCCGGAAGATATTGATTTTGTCGTTGTCCGTGAGAATACCGAGGATTTCTATGTGGGGATTGGGGGGCGTGCGAAGAAGGGCATCAGCAAGGACGTTCTTGAAGTGTCCAGAACATTGTACTCTGCAAAGTTTGGCCTGGATATCGAGACCGATAGTGAAGAGATCGGGTACCAGATAGGTATGATCTCTAAGGAAGGTACTGATAGAGTGATCAGATATGCTTTCGACCTTGCTGAGAAGCGTGGGAAACACGTGTCTTCCGTGGATAAGGCAAACGTTCTCTCGGACATCTACGGGTTCTGGAGAGAGGAGTTCGAAGCTGTTGCAGCAGACCATCCGGACGTTACAACAGATCTCAATTATGTGGATGCAATGACAATGTGGTTCGTGAAGAACCCTGAATGGTTCGATGTTGTGGTGACACCGAACATGTTCGGTGATATTATCACAGACCTTGGTGCAATGATCCAGGGCGGTCTCGGGCTTGCACCGGGCGGGAACATCAATCCGAATGGAACGAGCATGTTCGAACCGATACATGGCTCTGCTCCGAAATACAAGGGAATGAACAAGGTCAATCCGATCGCAACCATATGGGCAGGCGCTATGCTCATTGAGCAACTGGGTGAGACCGAAGCCGCAGCCGGTATCGTGTCAGCTATCGAGAAGAACATACTTGATGCAAAGGTCCGTACATATGACATGGGCGGTTCATCAGGCACATCCGATGTTGGAGATGACATTGCAAGGATAGTGCAGTCTGAATGAGCGGATGTAATTATAGCAAGAATTTATAGTTAAAGACCAAATAATATTGATTCATACTATGTTATTTCCAATCAGTTATAATTAATAAACCACAGAGGTCACAGAGTACACAGAGAGTAAAATCAGATACAAGCTTCGGGTTTCTCTGTGCTCTCGGTGTACTCGGTGGTTAGATTATAATTGTCTGAAAAGCAGGGTTTTGAGATATTAGTTTCAAATATTATGTTCTTGACTATAGTTTTGTTTTTAGCTGGCGTCAAGGGCGTGCTCTTTTGCACAAAAAGCCCGTTCATCCGCCAGTTTTCGCTTCGATCCCCATAAGTTCAAGAAATATCTCTTCCAGCGAAAGCTCTATTGTCCGCATCTCGATAATATCGCCTCCCCTGGATGCCACCCATTTGGTTGTGTGGTTCACCACATTGATATCATCGGTTGTAACAAGATAATGTTCATTTTTCATCTCGATCTTTGCAGCAGTAAAACCGCTCAGGTCATCAACCCGGAACTCCACGCAGTATGAGGTACGTCCGAATTCTTTCTGTATATCATCCATCGTACCGAGTGTGATGATCTTGCCGTCTTTCATGATAAGGATACGGTCGCAAAGGGTCTGGACCTGGTACAGGTTGTGGGCGCTGAATATGATCGTCTTTCCCGTGTTTTTCAGAGAGGATATGTAATTTGTAATGTAGTTCGATGTCATGGGGTCTAGACCGGATGCTGGCTCGTCGTATACCAGCACATCCGGGTCGTTGATGAGCGAACGTGCGATCGCGACCTTCCTGCGCATGCCTTTGGACAGGTCACCTATCTTTTTTCCATTGGTATTGAGTGCCAGGTCAAAGAGAAGGGCATTGATCCTCTCACGCGAACTATTTTTGTCGATACCGTAGAGTTCCGAAAAGAACATCAGGTAATCTTCAACTTCCATCCCTTCATACAATGGCGATTCCTCAGGCAGGAACCCGAGAAAAGATTTGATCCTGACAGGATTCTCCTCAAGGTCAAATTCCTTTATCCGGATCGTACCCGAGGTTTGCCGGATGAGACCACTTATCATTTTCAACGTGGTAGTTTTGCCAGCACCGTTCGGACCCACGATACCGAATATCTCGCCCCTGCCAACACTAAAACTTAAGTTATCTACAGCAGTAAAATCCCCATATTCTTTTCTTAATCCTGCAATTTCGATCATGGTCCGGACCCGAGCTAATAATATATTATTCAACATATATAATATATGTGATAGTAAGTTTCATGTGCACAGGCTGTGGATGCGGTAACGCATATGCTAATATAATTAATGAAGCCAATTTTATTTTTTTCATCCAATAATAATTTATAGAATACGATTACACAATATACACATAATGAGTGGATGGCTCACAATTGCAAAGTGGGAATTCTTCAGGTCAAAGCTAAAGTTCGATTTGAGATCCCTGTTCTTTTTATCCCTGTTTATAGTGTTACTCATTGCCGCATCCTACGCCGCAGCACAGACCGGCATGAACATGAACAACGACATCTACCGCGTGTCAGTTACAGATCCGAACCTTAAACCAATTCTTGAGATAGACCAGAGGTTCGATGTCATCATTGTGGATGTGTACACTGCAAGTAATCTCTTCAAGGAGGATACAGATGTTGTGATCATAAGCCCGAACGTCTATTTTGCAAATACACGTAAATCTGCATCCGCATCTGATGCGATCAAAAGTACACTGAAGGACTACCGGGAACTCGTCCTGACATCATATAATGATATCAACAACACCCATCCGGTATGGCTCACTGTACACTACCTTGAACGACCGGAAAGCTTTCAGGTATTGAGCGGCGAACGTTCAGCAAGACCGGGGGCAGAAGGAAGACTTCCATCATCTGATCTGAGTCCTGAAGACATCGAAGCTGCTGCAAAAGGTGGGATATCCGGGGCAACGACGGTTCAACCTGTACAGACGCCACCCAAAACAATAGAAGAATTTAGCCAGTTAAACAGGCGCACCCTTTTTGAAATACAAAAGATCGCAACACCTTCCCATTTTTCACCTCCGATCCCATTTACAGCTATCCTGTATTCGTTCTTATTTATCTTCCCCATCTATTTCGTGTCCCAGTTCTATTCATCCAGCATAATGGATGAACGCACAAACAAAAAATGCGAGCTGGTGCTTGTTGCACCTCTCCGTAGTGTTGACATTGTAATTGGAAAGACCCTGCCGTATCTCATAACCACAATGGCAATTCTGGCTGTAGTTACCATCAACATCAAAGGTCTCCCAACTAATCTGGATATACTCAAAAGCATTCTCCTGATCCTTGCAACCATGTTCCCAATCGTGTTCCTCTTCTTTGCACTTTCATTTTTCTCTGCGATCCTCTCGCGAAGTTTTAAGGAACTCACCTTTGCCATGGTGTTCCTATCGGTTGTTGTTTCAGGATACCTGTTTTTCCCGGCTATGTTTGCGAACGTGCACGCAATAAGCACCATCTCTCCCATGACACTGATCGTTCAACTGATCGAAGGAAACAGCATCAAGACCGCCGAATACATATTCTCGACACTTCCTTTTTATTTTGTGGGCCTTTCGGTTTACGGGTTCGGCACATATATCTTCAGGGAAGAGGACCTGTTCACCCAGAAACCAATCATCGAAAAGATGCTGGACAGCATTGAACTCTACTTACTGGGTCCATTCGGTTCTATCTTTTTGCTGAGCATCATCTTCATTCCGTTCGTGTATATGGCCCAGTTGATGCTGATCGTTATGCTCTTTAATTTACCATTGCCCTATTCGCTTCTTGCAATGATGCTCTCATCGGCACTTGTGGAAGAACTGGTCAAATCCATAGGGATATTCACACTGTTCAAACGAAAAATGATACCTTTGACCCTCAAAAATGCGGTAAAGCTCGCTGTGATTTCAGGAGCAGGTTTTTTTGTGGGAGAGAAATTACTCTTTATCATAACACTGGCTCCCATCGCCACATCCGTTTTCGGTTCGGTCATGAGCATGGGTGCGCTTCTGTTCATACCCCTTGTTATCCACATTACAGGTGTCATGATCGTGTCACTGGGAATGTATGCCAGAAGTGTTCGATGGTATCTACTTCTTGTTGTTTTTGCAAGCATCCTCCATGCCCTCTACAACCTTTACATCCTGAGGGGGGTCATGTTTGGCTAAACAAAAAATAACACCCAGAATTGTTCTTCTCATCGCAAAGAAAGAATATCGTGAGGTACTGCATGAGAGAACGTTCATACTTGCGATACTTATCCAGCTCTTCATTGCATCGTTCTCGACTTTTCTGGTAATTGGGCTCACGTCATTCTATGACCCCACTGCCCTGAAGAATATGGATAATGAGGGGACCAGGATCGCAATTGTGGGCAACAATGAGAGTGAACTGTACCAGATGATCCAAGACAGCGAGATCACTCCGTTCTGGTATGCCAATTTTGCTAATGCATATACCGCATTCTATGACCGCAAGGTCGATGCCATTCTCCTGATACCTGATGCTCCGCCGGAGGGCACTGATCTATTGAATATCGATATTTATCTCCCAAAGTCCGACCTTAAGGCGACCCTTGTTTCCTTGCAGCTAAAGGAACCCCTTGAGAAGTTTGAGCAGAGTGTACGGGACATAAGAACAAAACGTCTTTCAGATTATACTCCTCTTGATCTCACATTCAGGGAAACACTTTCAAGAGCCTCGTCCACTTATTTTGAGTTTGTCTATGTAGCACTCTTGCCGCTGCTGGTATTCACTCCGGCTTTTATCTCCGGGGGTCTTGTGGTGGATTTTATAACCGAGGAGTTCGAACGGAAAACGATCGACCTGCTGCTTGTTTCGCCAATATCGATGCTTGATGTGGTGAGCGGAAAAGTGCTACTCGCTGCAACAATAGCACCGGTCCAGGCATTTGCATGGATGCTGCTTTTGATGTTAAACAGGATTCCAATCAATAATGTAGCTTCAATACTGCTCCTGGTTTTGATCATCTCCTTTATCCTTGTCCTGGCGAGCAGCATCATATCGGTCATGTTCAGAGAACGTGGACTTGCACAATTGTTCTATTCACTGGTACTGATCTTCCTGTTCATGGTCTCATATCTTTTCACGAACTCCCCACTGAACCTTGTTACACGTCTTTCTATTCAGAGTATCGGAACTGTGGAATCCGTGTTATGGATTGGCATTTACTCGTTCATCGCGTTATTATTGTACTGGTTGTTGGTCCGGGTTGTAGGGTCGAGGTACAATAACATTTAAACGCTATGTAATACATAAATAATTTAAATGACCATAAAAATCGCCTCATTCGCTATTTTTATAATAATCCTTTTTATGGTACCCTCCGCTTATGCGTATGATTTTCGGGATGAGGAGATCTGGGTCTATCAGGGCAGTTTTGACGTTGGGGTGGGAGAGCGCGCAGATACTGGCAGCTATGTCATCAAGATCCACGAGGTGAACATGGAAGGAACACCTCCGTCAGCAGTTCTGCTTGTGTATAAGAACAAGGTTTATAAGGATTCATTTTTTGTTGACGCCACCGTAAATAATGAACAGGTATATGATGAAGAGTTCAGGATCCATGTGCTGGATATCGTGGATGGGAAGGTATCTTTTGAGATGTACATGCACGATTACGAAAGGGTATGGATACTTGATGTCCCCAAAACAACCCTTATAACGGGTGAAGAGTTGAACTACGGTGATTACACTTTTACTGTTTCCGGTTTTGGCGAGGACTGCGTTACGCTGGTCATGTCTAACAATGGAACAGTTACTGAAAATAACTACACGACCGGTGATTACAGAAAAATCTTTGATGAGATACTGTTCAGGGTCGTTTATATCAATAAGGAAAAAAAAGAGGCATTTGTTGAGATATATCGTCAGGGGCGTCCTGATCTTGAACTGGAAATAATTAGTGATCCGGATATTTACAATCCGAACGAAATGATCGAGTATGATGTCGTCGTCAAGAACAACGGAACCGTACCGGTACGGGGAATCGTGTTAACGGCATCTGTAAGTGACGGTACGGTTGACCAGAGCGTTCAAAATTATTATATGATCGACACATCCGAAGAATATACATTCGTTGTCATCGTCACTCCTCCTGTAACTCCACTTGGAACAAACTTCACATTAAAAGCAGATGTAACAGGGTATGACTTCGGTGGCAGAAGCTATGCAAATTCCACATCAAAGGAAACCCGGGTAACTTCTTATATGGCCATCGAAAAGAGGCTGGAACCCGGGGAAATTTCCTTGAACAGGATGATATACGGTATGCAAGAGGCACTTCTGGTGACCCTGTCGGTCCATAATATGGCGGATTTCCAAAATATAGTTAATGTACATGATGAACTTCCGGATTCATTTATTCCTCTTGATGTGGGATCGCTTGAATGGCCGCTTGTGATCGATGCGGATTCCACCGGGGAGATCACCTACAAAGCAGTTCCAACAAAAACCGGCAATTTCACATTGTGTCCTGCAACCATGGAGTGGGAGCAGGATCTAGAAACGTACTATGCGCTGTCATCGGACGATGGCAAGGTCTGTGTGCACGGTGCGAAGATCGTTGCTGAAAAATCATTGAGCTCAAATGTGATCGGCACAAAAGAGGATGTTGACGTCACGATAATAGTCACAAACGAAGGAGACAGGGATGCAGAGATAAATATCTTGGATAGGGTTCCTATCGGCATACGGATAATTGGAGGTGTGGATCACTGGAGTGGAAATCTGGCAGCAGGGTCAAGTAAAAACATCATATATACCATACAGACCGAAAAGGAAGGAGAGTTTAGCTTACCAGAGGTCAAGGTATCCTTTGTGGATGTGGACAAAATTGAGGGTAGTTCCCTATCAAATTCTGTGAGACTGTATGTCACTGAAAAAGCAATTCAATCCGGGGCGGAAATTGCAGTTATGACCGAAACTGTGACCGAGACAGGGGCAGACACCGAAACAATAGTATCTACTGATATCACGTCCACCGCAGAATTAACAAGATGGGGTGTAGCTGGATTCATGTTGTCTTCCTTTGCCACACTCCTGTGTATACTTACGATCGCTCCGGTAACTGCATATTTATTAATAAGCAGAGTATATTTGTAAACAAATAGATATATGATCACGAGGGCTTGAAATGGACATATTCGCTGTACTTGCATCATTGTTCGTCTTTGGGATATTCACGATGTTAGTCCTTTTTGCGCTCATCGCGGTCTCATCCATATCTGCTGTAATAATTATGTTGTTCGTCCCGGTGCTTGCAGTTCTTGTCATGCCGAAAACTGTGATCGCATTTTTATCATACCAGCATCTTCTTCTTGCAAATGGCATGGTGCCGATCAACAATTTCCACATACTGCTGTTTATCTGGTCTACTCTGATAGGGATCATATTGTATACTGAATTTTTGACGTGGTATCTGGCGAGAAAAACAGGACCCGGTCAACAGACAGAATCAGAGATATTGGATACGGTCCGGGCTGCTGCAGACTCGGTCCTGTCCCGGATAAAACAAAGACCATGAAAAGAGCAATCATCGTACCGGCCGAAGAGGCAGAACCGGTAAGATCAGATCTGCTACAGCGAGGTCTTCTTGACAAGACCAGAAAGATCAAAGTGTCAAACAGGCACACCGTCGAAAAGTTTCTGGAGATTCCGGTCACAGGGGATGTGGAAGGGCATACGGTGATCGAGCAGAAGGAGCTTGAATATTACGGGAAATGGGAGTCCTTGAAAGAGCGGTTGGAAGGGGCAATTCCTGCGGAAGAACTTGCATATGTGCCATCAGGCTGGCAGTTGATTGGTGATGTCATCATCGTTAGCATTCCGGATGAGATAGATAGCAGGAAGGCGATCATTGCAAAAACCCTACTTGAGATGTATCCGGGGTGTAAAAGTGTGATCCGGGATTTCGGGATAGAAGGACAGTTCAGGGAACCGAAACGACAGATCATTACGGGTTCGCAAACTGAAACCATCCACAGGGAAAACCAGTGCCTTTTCAAGATGGACGTGATGCGGATAATGTACTCAAAGGGCAACCTGCCTGAGCGAAAGCGTATGAGCATGCTTGGTAAGGATGAGGTGGTCGTGGACATGTTCGCTGGTATCGGGTATTTTTCCATACCAATGGCTGTCTATGCAAAACCTGAAAAGATCGTATCTATTGAGATCAATCCGGTATCCTACGGATATCTGCGGGAGAACATACAACTAAATCACGTTGAAGATATCATTGTGCCGATAAATGGTGACTGTGCAAAGCTTACTCCAGAGGGTGTGGCGGACAGGGTAATAATGGGGTATGTCGGGAGTACCCATCATTATTTAGAACAGGGACTGATGACGATAAAAAAAAGTGGTGGTGTTTTGCATTACCACGAGACCACACCAGAGGAACTGCTATTTGAACGCCCAATCTCACGTATCAGGGATGCTGCACTTGAACTGGGGCGTGAGGTTGGGATCCAGGAATGCCACAGGATAAAGAAATATTCACCCGGTGTCTGGCATGTGGTCGTGGATGCGGAAATAACCTGAAAGTACAGGCTAAGTATAAGCTATTGTTGCAGGTTGTTATATTTCTATCAGATCAACTGACAGGTCAGAGTCCACAATATAATCGAAATTGATCTTATCAGTCCACTTCTGTTCCTGGAATACTGACTGGAAGCATACACCAATTACTAATTTGCGTTCCGATCCCTCAAGTACTCGTGAGATCATTTCATTCATCGCTTCCGGATCAATGCCCATTTTTGGCATTGCGACCCCACCAAGCAGAACCACAGTATCTGCATGCGGGTCTGTTACCTCCCCGAGTTGCATTCCATCGGTTGTGGAGATTATGGTTTTTGCGTCATCGAAATTAAGGCTCGAGATAAATACCATATCCTTCCCGCTTCCTCTTAGTACAAATCCCATAAGTTCCGCAAAAGGCGTGCAAAAACCGGGAGTTCCGATGAAGGTGATCTTTTTTGAGTCGCCGACCAAGCCACGGAATCCACCGAGTATGCCGCCTACTCCTTTAGAACTGTTCAAAATCTTCATATTCTTATATCCTCAAAAGTAATAAAAATAATATGTACAACCAGAAGAATGGTTGTACAATCGTTCGGTTATCTGTGTTCTTATACGTTCTTGATGCCGAAGGACTCAAGTAAGATACTTGGGTCGATATGTCCGCTTGTGAACGATTTCTTGCTGGTGAGGTCGTTAATGGTCATCTTTGCCGGTGCAAACATACCTGCATCGACCTTGAAGAAGTCAAAACCAGCTGCCTTGAATGTAGTAAAGAACGGTTTGCCGTAATCCTTCGAGGTGGTTGATGGTGCTTTCTTGATCAATTCTTCAACTTTCGCAACATCATCATATGCCACTGTGTAGTACGTTTCGCCGCAGTATATGATACAGTCGTTGGTTGCACCCATGCATTTTGTATCGTCACCCACAATAGGTGCAATAGGTGTGACACCGAAACCGCTCTTAATTGTATTGATGTCAAAACCAATGGACTCTAATTTGTGAATTCCGGTCTCAACAATACGTGCTGATATCTGCACTGAACCTGCAATGGATGCTGTTGGTGCAACTGCGATGTAAACGTTTTCCGTATCCACGCTGCAGTGCTTTGCGATATATTCCGCAACTTCTTCATTCGGGAGGGCGCTTGATTCCATTACGAGTACTGCGACCTCAGAATCGTCTTTGTAGCCGATCTCTTCATAAAGTTCTTTTGGTTTTAGACCCAGTGCCCTTGCAGGACCTGACCCCATTCCGAAGTACTTGCCAACTGCAACTCTCCAGCCTGCATACTGTGAGGCCATACATGCAATTGTCGGGTGGTCTGTAGAGACCTGAATTGCAGGTACTGGAAGCCCGTTCAGATCGAATTTTGTGTATGTTATTTCTGCAAGATCTGCCAGGCATAAGCGTGAAAGGTACATTCCAGCGTCGTAGCCACCTTCCAT